>NZ_CANLBV010000150.1 GCF_947488985.1 uncultured Vibrio sp. | reverse complement strand
GAATGACAGATACCGCCTTAGTTGGCGGTATCTGTGTTGATATTAGAAAGTCAATGAGTCGGTTCGTAGACGCTTACCATCAAAGCGACCACCGCTCCAAAGACCTATTGTAACTGCAGGGTTGAGGTGACAGCCGGATATATGGCCGATAGCAAAAGCCATGGTGAGTACGGTTAAACCAAAGGCAAGAGAGACTCCGAGCAAGCCAATACCGACATCGGGAAAAGCAGCGGCTAAGACGGCACTACCACAACCCCCTAACACCAACCAAAATGTACCGAACATTTCTGCGATATACCTATTCATAACGATCCTTATCAATCTGAACCAGTATCAATAAGATAGTTTAGATTTCGCAGATTTGTGAGATCTTGTGTATATAGGAGGAAGAAAAGGTTGGATAATCTTAGGTAATAGCTTCTAACTCGATCAGGTTATCAAGCGCTTGTTGGTCGGTTTTACCGCAAATGACAGGGCAGGCTTTGAACTGGTGACATACCTTCGGGCGTGAAGGCTGACCAAATAATTTGCATAGATCTTGCTCATTTAATTGGATGCAGCGTACGCCAGCAGGTTTACCATTAGGCATTCCCGGAATAGCAGATGTAATACTTGGAGCGATACAACATAAAGTATACCCTTGTTTTGTATACTTAGAAATTTTCTAAGTGGTTGTTTGTACTTATCTCTTAAATTTCTAAAAATCTGAAGAAATCCAAAAAGTCTGAGGCTTTGGAGTCGATTTATTATGCGATATTTCTAAAACTACTCAGCATTGTGTGACGGTTTTTCTTGAACTTGTCGTCTGAGTAGCTCGTCCACGAGTTCTATGAGTACAAGCAGCAAATAAGTGATAGTGAAAAGGTTACACTCCATTTGGGAAGAAGTAGCCAAAGTTGATTCCCAGCCCCTCGCTTATTCAGGCTTATTAAACTTACCATCTGGAGCAGCGATATCAGGGAATATAGGCGGTGCTTTTATCAATGAAAGACGTGTTAGAATCAACGAGAATGTGGTTTTGGAGATAATAGAGTCAAACTCATAAACTATCCCCCCGAAGACCTTCATAGCTTGGCTCCTAGAATTCAATTAATCATTCAGATGTTGAAACAGAACCCAACAGAAGAATTGAAAAGAAAGCTGATCAGAGGGCTAAAAGATGAGGTTGACAGAAACGATCCTGCGGAGACAGGCTTGATCGCCTTGAAATAGCTATGGCAAGAGTTTCTCCCTTACTTCAGGGTTCTTTGTTTGAGCGAACATCACGATATAGCTTCGATGTGATATCTTAACACCTCTAATCAGGTGGCCAAATTCACCGTACCACTAAACCAACGCAATAGTTCTAGTTAGCCTCTGTCCATAGGCACTTCGTAACTTGGAAGTGCCCCTTTCCGTGCTGGCAACTAGGAATAAATCCTTCGCAGTTGCCTAAATCACCTTTGTTCCTTCCCATCATCGTCTTCGAAGATTTTTTTAAATTTTTCTTATCAATCATTACTATCCATAAGTATCTGATTTTATTTGCACATTCCCCCTTAAGATGGAAGTACCCCACAAACGGTTAATGATTCAATGTGATAACTTATCTGATAGTTAAACAAAAGACGTCAGAAAGGATTAACTTGGGCTATGAATAAATATGATTTAAGCAAGCAGTTTGGTTCTATCGAAAAAATTACCAACAGTGGTTTAAGTAACCAGTTTAAGTTTATGGACAGAACTTGCATGACTTGCAGCTCTCCTTTGCCCTCCTTTCATGAGGACAATCCGATTAATATTGAATACACCGACACAAAGCAAAGTGGGGAACTAGTGAACAATACCTATAATGTAAATTCAGAAGCTGTACAGGTTGGTACTCACAACATACTGGTCACAACGAGTAGTGATCCCAAGCTTAAAAGTGTGCTAGAAAGTAATATTGTTGCGGCAGTCGTTTCTACATTACTTGCATTTATATTGCAGAAATATTTACTGTGACACTTCTAATTTGGCTTTGCCATACAAGATTTTGTCCCATTATACGTTAGACCTTTTACTCATTTATATTTTGCTAACTGTGTTTACCCTACTCAAACTTATCCGACTGAGCGATAATTCAACACCCCGTGACATAATGCAGCCAATCTTCCTTCATGTAGCATAACTTATTGATTATCAGTTGAGTCATTATGAGAATGGCTGCACTATGCAGGATAGAAGACGGCAATTTGTCAGTTAATGAACGTTAAATGTATCAAGGATTTCAGGTGGAATTGTTATTTTTGAATGGTGAGCTTACAACGCTTTACCCACAAACAAAGCGAAAAGTTGAGCTTCTTGATAAAGACATCTTCGAGCGTATTCAAAAATGGGCGATGTTTTCGGCTATGAATGAACTTGAAATCGAAGACTACTTCAAGAAGAAAATTTCGTACAAAGGCATAAGATATAAAGGTGCTCCTGAGAGAGCTTATTGGCATTATTTTCAACCATTTTTTGATCATGAAATACCACGAGTCCTCTCTGAAGTCGAAGATTCTTGCCACAACAAAGGCTTGAACCCTGAAGAGTATGTCAATGAAGCAGGGAACTTATTGAAAGTTATGGTTAGTAGATTATGGAATGAGATTGCTAAAACTGACCAGCGCTTGAAAGGGCGTGGGTTTCCGAAACCTGAAGACTTAAAAGAAGTGAGCGGCACAATTGAAAGGTACCGCAAAAACATTGATGCCGAGGTGAAAGCTATTCTGCATAGAGGAAAGACTGTCGTAAGTGATAAAGCTTCACCAAGCGAAGATATAATTGATGTTAAGCCTAACTTTATGGGCATTGGTTTAAACTTGAATGCTGCATTTCGTTGGATTAAGAACATCCGAAAAAACATGTAACCAGCATTTAAGAGTGATTCGTAACGCTTGCCGTTTTCGCTTCGCTCAAAACTTAGGAGTCCCAATGTTCGAAGAACTATTAAAACTAGCGGAACAAAAACTTCGAGAAAGTGACAATGAGGCTGAGTATGAATCTGTTATTGAGCTTGCAGCATCGGTTCTGATAGAAGATACAAATGAGCAAGAAGAAGTGAATGTTAAGCGTGTGATGTTAGAACACGATGCGTTCTTAAAAAGGAACCGTGAGCGTTGGGCCCTTGGTTTTAGAAAGCTACATGCTTTACGAGAAACTTGCTTACAAGCGGGTATGAACTTTCAGCAGCAATTTATCCAAATACCCAAGTATGAAACTGATGAGTTAATAGGCGTTCTCATGAGGCAGCATGCTCATGCGTGTCGCATAACTGGGGAAATCATTCACTTGCTAGAGGGTGGTTACCCCGATGCAGCCTTAGCACGTTGGCGTACTTTATATGAGATTGTTGTTACGTGCTTAGTTATTAAAAAGTGTGGTCGTGTAGCGGCCATCGATTATATTAAGCACGGTATGGTACAAACGGTAGAAGGAATTGAGGAGCATCGCAAAACGGCTGATGCTATGGGGCAAGAAACCTTTTCTGATCAAGAAGCAGGATTCTACACTGAACTTAAAAGCAGCATTACACAAGGTCGTTCTGGGTGGCACTGGGCTAGGGAGCATACTGGTTACAAAAAAATCGACAAATTGAGAGAGTTCGTAGAACTAGATAAATGGTCTCATAACTACAAACTAGCCAGCCGTAACATACATGCTGACTATTATGAAATGGCTTCTTTATATGGAATGAATGAAGCAAAAGAAGACCTGTTACTTTGTGGTCAGTCCAACTCTGGCCTTACAGAGCCTGCTCATTTCACTGCTATTGCTTTGGCTCAAATTACGTCTGTATTTCTGACAACTTATATAGAAGAGAGCGATACTGGTTTAGATTATGCCGATTCTACTTTGTTTATGAAAATAATTGAGAATTACGTGAAAGAAGTTGGGGAAGCTTTCTTGAGCGTCGAAAAGTCAACATAACAAAACGACTATAGTAATAGCATGGATGTTTCACCCTAAGAAAGCTAATTTGACTAACCAACTTCAGCTCGGACACCCTATCTCATTTATGTCCAAGAACTTCTCAGGTTGAATTTTTACCCGTGGCATTTTCTAGCTTGAAAGTGCCCCGTTTCTTGTTGACGAAACTAAACCCACTCACTATTACATTGAGAGCTTCCCATAGATTTCCTAATGCCAAACGTGAAGTGTATGGAAATGCCCCATTTTAACGCATTTTCTTGTTACTGCTTTTAGCGTGAACCATGATATCCTCATAAAAACATAAAGTTATGTTAGAAAGTAGCGTTCGTTAAATACATGAAAAATCCCAAAGTGGGATGTTTAATCACCCCACTTTGGTGATCTAATAAATTGTTAGCCTTTCTTCGACAGCTGCATATTAATTAATAGAGGTTTTCTTGAAACTAAAAGAACAAATCAGTCAAATTTTACTGACTAAATTAAACTCGATAATCAATCCCAAGTTTCACAATAAGTTCATCCTACTTCTGCTTACAGCTGGGCTTGGATTGCTTACTCCCAGTATCTTGAGTGTCTTAGTAAAATTTCAATTAATAACTGATGGTTTTGCAATCAATATTGAAGCAGGTGAAGCCACAAATAGCACTTTGGCACTTATCGGTTTAGCATTAGTTTCAATGTCGGTTTATCTATTGAGGTTGGTGAGAAAACAAGAACATGAGGTTTTTATGTATGAAGAATCTCTAGATCACGATTTTTCAGTTAACTACTATATTTGTGAAGACTTTGATCATTTGAAAGAGTTGTGCTCAGGGGATTTAACAAATTTTCCTGAAGATAAAGCAATGTTATTAAATAATGATGTTTTAGATACAATTAATAGTATTATTTCTTCTCATCCTGACAAACATCGATGTACAAGTCATTTTACTACCGAAGATTTTGGTAGTGAGGAAAAGTACAAGAGTTTATATCCACATGCATCAAAGCCAAACAAAGCTCAGGCTAAACATGCTTACTTTAGTCTTGTTAGAGAATTAGACGAGAATGATAAAAAGTTTCTTTATGCTAAAGATTCAATCACCAAGTTGATGATTAATAGTAGGTTTTCGGTTTTGTTGCTTAATTCAGATAGAAGACATGCCTGGTCCATAGTTGCCTAATTCTTAAACAATGCACTGAGTTTC
>NZ_CANLBV010000149.1 GCF_947488985.1 uncultured Vibrio sp. | reverse complement strand
CGAATGTAGAGCGGCAGTCCAAAACCCATCAATATAAGTTTAGCGGATGTTTGACAACCGGGGGAATCCATGTAGCCGCGTTAAGGGGTGAGCAACGCAATACCGAAGCTCCTGCATACCACCTTAATCACTAAAACCAACGTATTGTGAAAATGCCACGCGTTGCGAATCCCTCTTAAACGCTTTGTTAGGCATTTGCCAACGGACGCAGCCGATCTGCCGGAATATTCCAACGTTCACCGTTGACTGTTGACACTGATATGGTCTTTTTATTGAACTTAACCACGACACAGACACGAGCTGTGCCTTTGTCATCGACAAACTCGGCTGGAGAGCCAAGTGTGAACTGTTGCCTTTTGGCTTGAACTTCAAGCTCATCCATACTTTCCAAACGAGCCACGATTCGATTATTTAACTCAATCAGTTCTGTTCGAGTTAACGTGTCTATGTCCATACTTACAAACTCTACCACTTTGAAATGAAAGGCATTATATCAGTAAAATTTGAGAGTTTGACGATTAATGCCTAACGCCCTGCTAAGTGGCTGCTAACACGCACTTAACTTTAAGCAACACACCTTAATCACTAACCTAGTTGGAACTGAAAATGCCAAGTGTTAGCAGTCCGTCTTAAGCAATTTGTTAGTTTGCCACCGCGATGAAGCCAAGGGCTTAGTGCCAAGGTGCTGAATTAGTTACAAAACTACTGGCTTTGAACCCACAAGTAAAATGAATAGTTCGAAATTCAAACCCAATCACCAAACAAACTTGGCAAAGAAGACTTTCGAAGGTGCTGACAACCAAACACGCCAAGCCTTGAAAAAATGTGATTGCCTAAAAACACCAAAGAAGCAGCGCTAAAGAACTTGTAAAAAAGAACCTTACTAACGTAGAAGAACTGAATGACGCGTAAATCACTTAAACGAAAAATTCACTACGCGTGATGAGAACTACGATGATAAAGATTGGAAAACGAACCGGTGAATAGCAAAGACACAGAGCCAGCTTTTAGAGCAAAAATGCTTTTCTGCCCTCTGCAAACTAACGCCCGCTTAAGTGGCGAGTGAATGTGTGCCAAAATTAGAGCGAAGCGAAAATGGCACGCGTTTGCGAGTCCGTCTTGAAGCGTTTGTTATGCATTTTTTACTCTTGCCATATGGTATACAGCAACAAACTCACCATTGCGAAACGCGTACGCTGGTGACTCTCCCTCGATGACAAACCCAAATTTTTTATATAAACCAATTGCTGCTTGGTTGTCGGTATATACCGTCAACTCTAAGCGTACTAAATTTAGCCAGTTGTCTGCTAAATCTATCACTGTAGCGAGTAATTTACTGCCAACTCCAGCCCCTAAATGTTCGTCTTTAACACCTATGCCAAACGACGCAACATGTCGCCTTCTAGGGCTAACACAAACTTCGAATCCGATATTCCCAACCACTTCACCATTAAGAGTAGCCACATACGAATATACATTATCTGGTATATTCGACGTTCGCTTTTCCCACAACTCTATCGACGGATGAGGCAGTTGTAGCGTATTACTATAAGCATTAGGGCATTCATATATCTCTTTGATTTTTCGTGCATCAGATGCCTCTGAGCGTCTAATTTTAACTTCCATTTATTCCTCTAAATTATATAGATGCATAACAGCTATATTAGACAGAAAAATTCTGTATTTAAATATAGAATTTTTCTATCTAGTTCTTAAATTTGAACCACACTACCACTATTAGTCATTTTAATTCAGCACCTTAATGGTTGTGCATGCTAGGCGAGTCACAAAATGCAGAATATTTCTGCATAGTCTGATTTTGAGTGAAATCCCAATAACTTGTATATACAAACAGTATTCTTAAAACGAAAACATAAAAAACTGCTATCTATGTGTGCATAGATAGCAGGCTCTACTACGTTAACTAAGTTTGTGAGTGGCGAGGTTACGCCACTTCGAATGCGAGGGCTTTCTTCTCTACCTGACGGAAGATCAGCGTCAGTACACCATTGACCGCTAAGTAGAATGCGCCTGCAAGGCCGAATACTGTTAATGTGTCGTAGGTTTGGCCGTTAATACGCTGAGCGTAACCCATCAAATCCATAATGGTGATGGTGCTTGCCAGTGAAGTGCCTTTGAACACTAGAATCACTTCATTTGAGTAAGCCGGAACTGCGCGTCGCAGTGCATATGGCAGCAACACCTTAAGCGTTGCGATTTTGTCCATGCCTAATGCACGACACGCTTCCCACTGCCCTGCCGGAATGGCATTGAATGCGCCCTTAAACAGTAGCGTACTGTACGCCGCCGTGTTCAGCGCCAAAGCTAACATCGCGCAGAACCAAGGCTGGCTTAGCCATGTCCACATAAAGCTTTCACGGATCCAATCAAACTGACCCGGACCGTAATACACCAAAAAGATCTGAACCAATAACGGTGTACCAGTGAACAACGTGATGACGCCACGCGTTAACCAGTGAATCGCAGGTAATCTTAGGATCAGTGTTACCGTCATCAGCAGTGACAAGATACAACCAACAATCAGTGAAGCGCCTGTAAGTTGAAGACTGGTCGCTAAACCTTCAAGCATTTGAGAGAGGTATTGTTGATTCATGCCATTGCCCCTTTGTTACCCAAACCTTGAATAGAAAACTTACCATCAATCACTTTTACCAATCTTTGTGTGATTAAAGTGATGATTAAATAGATAGCCGCAGCCGTTGCGTACCAAGTAAAGGCTTCATGGGTTGCGGCAGATGTTAGTTGTGCTTGTTTCAGCAAATCCGTTACGCCAATCAGTGAAACCAATGCAGTGTCTTTGAGTAGAACCAACCATTGGTTGGTTAAACCTGGCAGTGCGTGTCTTACTGCTTGTGGTAATACGATTCTGAAAAATGCGCGAGATTGAGGAATACCCAATGCACTCGCCGCTTCTCTCTGCCCTTTGCTTACTGCTTTCAATGCACCACGAATGGTTTGTGAAGCGTAAGAAGCGAAGATAAGTGACAACGCAACAACACCAGATAAGAACGGGCTAACTTCAATAAAATCACCAGTGATCATGAAGAGTACTTGTGTCGAACCGAAGTAGATAAACAGTACGACTAAGATTTCTGGTAAACCACGAATGATCGTCACAAATGCTGTCGCTGGCCACCTAATAACCACGCGACGAGACATCTCACCACTTGCAAACACGACGGCTAAAACCAATCCAACCAATAGGCTTACGAACGCAAGCTGAACCGTCATCCAGCTTGCTTCGACGAGCCCTAAAGAGTAACCCGTTAATTGCATATTACTGACCGAAGTATTTGTTGAAGATTTTGTCGTATTCACCGTTCGCTTTCACTGCTGCAAGTGCAACGTTAAGCTGATCTACCAATTGTTGGTTGCTCTTGTTTACTGCGATACCAAAGCCGTTACCGAAGTACTCTTGGTTTGTTACTTGGTCGCCAACGTACGTTAGGTTGTCTTCTTTCTTGAACCATTCTGCTACAACGGCTGTGTCACCGAATACAGAATCAATACGACCGTTCTTCATGTCGATGAACGCATCTTGGTAGCTTGAGTACGGTACCGCTGTTACGCCCGTCATTTGCTCAAGTAGGTAACTCTGGTGAGTAGAACCGTTCTGAACACCGATACGCTTGCCTTCAAGTGCTACTTGATCCGCAACTTTACCTTCGATAGAGATAAATGCTGCCGAGTTATCGTAGTAAGCGTTAGAGAAGTTCACTTGTTGAAGGCGCGCTTCAGTGATGTCCATTGCTGAGATAGCGGCATCGTAACGCTTGAATTTAAGTGCGGGGATCAAGCTATCGAATGCTTGGTTGTGGAAAGTACAAGTTGCTTCCATCTCTTTACACAGTGCGTTTGCTAGATCAACATCAAAGCCTTGAATTTGGTTGTTCTCGTCCATGTATTCGAACGGTGCGTAAGTCGCTTCCATTGCGAATTTGATTTCGTCTTGTGCCGCTGCGTTTACTGCCACGCTCATAGAAGAAAGGCCGATAAGTGAAGCTAGTAGAATCTTTTTCATGTTGTTACTCCGAATCTGTTTGATAGCGGCCTGTGGCCATTCTTATAATTTGATGGTTCTAATTGAATCTAGGCTCTAACCGGACCTAGGTTTAACTAAATACTGAGATTGCACTGAATGCTATTGGATGAGATACCGTGAAAATTCAGGTGTTTTAGGGTTAACGAAAGAATCGCAGGTTCCATGCTCAACGATGTATCCGTTCTCTAAGTACAAAACGTGACTGGCAATTTTCTTCGCAAAATCAACCTCATGTGTCACAACCACTTGGGTAATGCCCGTACCGCTTAACTCTTTAATAATGCTAACGACTTGGTTGGTGATCTCAGGATCAAGCGCTGCGGTTGGCTCATCAAACAACAACACATCCGGTTTCATCATCAATGCACGAGCAATCGCAACACGCTGCTGTTGACCGCCAGACAGTTGCAGCGGCCAGGCGTCGGCTTTATCGGCCAGTTGCAGCTTTTTTAATACGGCTTGCGCTTGCTTAATCGCTTCTTGCTTATCCAACCCCGCTACTTTTGTTGGGGCTTCAATCAAGTTATCCAGCACCGTCATATGTGGCCATAAGTTGTATTGCTGGAAGACCATGCCAACTTTACGACGTAATTTCAGACCTTGCTTTTCTGGCACTGGGTTTGAAAAATCGAATTGCTCATCGGCGATCTCTAATTGACCGTTATCTGCGATTTCGAGCAAGTTCAATACACGCAGTAGTGAACTCTTACCCGCGCCGCTTGGACCAAGCAATACAAGGGTTTCACCACGCTCACAGTTGAAACTGATGTCGTGAAGAACTTGGGTATCACCGTATGATTTGTTGATGCGCTTTACTTGAATACTCATGCCACAATACTGCATTAATTGTCATTAGTGGGTTATTCTATTCAAATCGATATTTTATGCAAGAAAAATGTATAAAAACTGAAATGTTGAATTTTTGTAATGGTAGATAGATAAAAATCAGCCTATACAACTACCAGGACTTATTGGTTGAAATATTCTAAAATATAGAATTGTGATGGTGAATAAGCGGTTAGCTTGCTTTAATTCAAAGGCTATACCCGTGATCATTGAAGGTGCTTGATTTTTAGTAAAATCAGGATCATGCTACGAACTATGATAATTACACTGA
>NZ_CANLBV010000148.1 GCF_947488985.1 uncultured Vibrio sp. | reverse complement strand
CATGTTTGCCATTGATGGATGTAAAATTTCATCCAATGCCAGCAAAGAATCGAGTGGCACTCACGAGGAGTTACGCCAATGCTATGTTTTTGATAGTAAAGAATTTGAAGGTAACTTCTCTCGCTGGAAAGGCTTAAAGAGCATTGTAATGGTTGAAAACTTCCGCCTTGAGAAAGGTAAATCTGTTGAGCTAGAGTACCGTTATTACATAAGCTTTAAAGAGCTTAGTGCACAGCAAGCGGCGAAGGCAGTTAGAGAGCACTGGGGCATAGAGTCAATGCACTGGGTACTTGATGTCACCATGAATGAAGACGCGTGCCAGATATACAAAGATCACGGTGCGGAGAACTTATCATGCTTACGTCATATGAGCTTGAACATGCTCCGAGAAGAGCCAACCAAGCTAAGCATCGTAGGGAAACAAAAGCGATGTATGATGAATACGTCCATGCTAGAGGCGGTATTAAGTACTGGTTTTAGTCAGGTGGTGAAAAACTAGGCACTCATGCGGTAGCCCTGGTTACATAGGGCTTACAAAACCTCTCATTCATTTTGATATAGTATTTTATATCTTCAAGAAAAAGTGCTGGTTACTGGAAGATGTGCCTGAAGCTTGTCGTATTGACTAAAAAACATATGAAACGGGGTCGCTTTCTCTCTAAATTTAATGACTCAACAAAGCTATCAATATGTGATATTATTATCCAATTTTTAATGATGAGAATGTAATGATTTATAAAACATTTCCGCTAATTTTCCTTCTCTCTGCTTGTAATACAACAGAAGATTCATTCGATGAGCTTGAAGAATTTCAACCAATTCATAGTACAGCTTATACACAAGTTTATGAGTCATATATTAATAATGAGCCACTTGATGGCGATTATTTATTATATGATTGGTCTAATGCCGGTTATAATGGAGGGGAACTCCCTCCTAAAAAAAACAATCTATTTATTTATAATGTAGAAGATTTTGGAGCAGTTGCTAATGATGGTAATGATGATTTATCAGCAATACAATCTGCTATCGATAAAGCATCAGAAAATGGCGGTGGGATAATACAATTCGAAGCTGGTCAATATGATTTGAATATAAATGATGATGGCAGTAGCTTTGAGCTATCTCATGCTTTACAAATAAATAGCGGTGCTAGCATTATTCTACAAGGTGCTGGTCGTGGTGAAGGTGGCACAACAATCAAACAATGGAAAAAAGTCAATCAGGGAAGTCCATTACATGATAGTGTTCGAACTCCTCATACCATAAACTTTATGGGAGGGTATCATGAATCTAGAGTCAACTGGTTTGCATCGGATGTAAAAGCAGGGGAAACAAAAATCCCATTAAAAATATTAAATAGGCCAAATGTAGGAGATGGTGTTCATATTTTAATGTTTTCTTGGAAACAGCCAAGAGTACCTTCTGATAATGACTGGAATCGTGAAAAAAAAATATTATCCCCTCTTTATGACGATGGCATCGAAGAACGTAATAACTTAAATCCTTCTTATCGGATAATGAAGATAAAACGGCGTGTTGTAGGAATTGATGGTAATACGATAGAAATAGATACTCCATTGCCTAGAGATTATACCGTTGCGGATTTATCTGCAGTTTATATTGATAATTATCAATTAAATGAATGTGGTGTTCGCGATATGAACATCGAGAGTGTGCATAAGGGTAATTATTCAGAGGGGGAGTATGATACAGGTGGTATTAAATTTGATAAGGTCGAAAATTGCTGGGTCGAGAATATTGATATTAACAATACCATTCTAGATATTAGTGTTAACCGTTCTAGAAATGTTACAATTCGAAATGTTAATATTTATGGTAGTATTGGTCATCATGGTATTGGTTTATATGACACCTATGAATCATTAGTTGAAAATATTTATCAATATGCAGGAAGAAATCACTTATTATCATTTAGTTTCCAATCATCTGGTAATGTCATGCGTAATATTTATAATTTATCAGAAAAACATGGTGATATAGGATCTGGAATTGATTTTCATAGTGGTTTCGCCTCATTTAATTTGGTGGAAAATATAACAAATACAAAAATTGCAAGCTCTGGAGGAAAAAGTAACAATTCCTCATCTGGCCAGTATAATATGCTATGGAATGTAAAGAAAGGAAATCAACAAACAGAAGGTAAAGGTTTATTTAACTACTGTTGGTATACAAGTTATGCTTATAATGGACCATTTTTTGCACGTTCTGATTGTTATCGTCGTCACCCCAAAATGTTATATGTAGGTGTTACTAACTATGATGATGATGGAGATATTACTATAAACCGCTCTTCTGAAAACATTATTGATGAGTGGCGTTACATTGAAGGGTTAAATGATAGCAATGTATATCCAAAATCGTTCTATGAAGCACAGAAAAATAAAACATATAAATCTTACCCTGAAATTAATGGAGCTGATTCTGTAATAATTAATGTTGGGGAAGAGTTTGATCCATTAAGTGGTATTCTAGCTTATAGTAAATATTATGGCGATATTACTGATAAAGTAACCACAGATGGAAGTGTAGATACAAGCAAAGCTAACGTTTCTTTTATTGAATATGAAGTAATAGATGATTTTGGTTTAAAAACAACATTAAAACGGCAGGTTATAGTTAAATAAAAATAGTTTAAAGGTAAGGAATTTCAATAATTCCTTACCTTCACAGTAGCGACTTAATTCATGTCCGAATGACTACCTGACAGGGGCGTTGTTGACTATACCCTTTCAACTTGAAGGTGCAGGTGGCTTGGTTAAGGGAGTCGTTGCGCTTATCCCACCAAGAGAAGGGGCAGCCTTCTGGGAGCATGGTCATCCTAGAAATCTCGCCGTGGGTTGCCAGAAGTTGTATGGCTCAAATAAGTATTCGAAAGAGCGGTATGGGTATCACAGACGTTCACTGTCAGAAACAGCGATGTATCGAGTTAAACAGTTGCTAGGAGGGAAACTGAGCTTAAGAAATTACAATGCACAGGTGGGTGAAACTTACGCGATGATAAAAGCGTAAAACAAGCTTACTGGGTTAGGTGTGTCTATTAGAAGCTAACAGGTAGGTTCTATCGATTAATTGCGTATTTTACCTGATTTGAGCAACAGCGCCATCATCTTTAACAATTATTTATAATTACGAGAATAGCAATACTTTAGGGGTGAATTTGGATCATCAGCGGTAACCTGAACAGCAAAAATATGTTTATTTGAGACTTCAATGCAACTTAAAAAATTAACGTCCTAGTAACAACCGGGTTTGCCAAATTCCGTTCTGACATACTTAAGAATGGATGATTTAACGACAGAGATGAAAATAGACACTGAAATCAAAGAAATCAGCCCGAGATCCTTTAACATATCCTCTCCCTATTTCAGAATATCCTCGCGTTAATGAGCCATATCGATATCCAACAACAAATTGCGAGCTTTACGTCCATTGAACAGGCGCTTGATTACTTTGAAATTGGCTTTGATAGCCAGTTCATTGAGCAGAATCGAATCGAGTTGATGAAGCGTTTTAACGGTTATTTGATCTTGTCGAAACCCGACGATTGGTTCTCTGGCAGAAGGGCGTTGAAAAATGCCTATTGTAAGGTTCAACGCAGCAAGCTAGATCGCTACACACGCTCTGCCTGTCGTGGCTGCACAACTTGTCAACGCCGATAGATTAAAAGTTAAAAAGTCGACTATTTTAATAATAGCTAGCCAAAAAACCGAGAATTTAAATAACATAAGATTACGATTTAGTGGGTAGTTGGCTCGAAAAAAAATGTGCTAGTCTTACGGCAACGCAAACTCGAGAATAAAACTACAATGAAAATTTTCAGCAACTTCGAAAGCGGCAACATTCACGTTGTATCAGCAGAGTCAGCACAAAACATTCAACTGACTATCCCAGCAGACAACCAAACTGAAATCTCGCAATGGTTTCACTTCCGTTTAGAAAGTGAGGCGCAGCAAGCACACCACTTTGAAATCGGCCAACTGGCTACCTCTGCCTACCCTGAAGGCTGGAAAGATTATGACGTGGTTGCATCGTATGATCGCGAAGAGTGGTTCCGTATTCCATCGGAGTTTGATGGCGACACATTAAGCTTTAATATCATCCCTGAACACGATTCCATGTACTTCGCTTACTTCGCGCCTTACTCATACGATCGTCACCAAGATCTTCTGCACAGTGCACAAACGCATCCAGCTTGTAAGCTTGAGACTCTGGGCCAAACGCTAGACAACAACGACATCACTCTGCTAACCATTGGTGAGCCAAGTGAAGAGAAGAAGAACATTTGGATTATTGGCCGTCAACACCCTGGCGAGACAATGGCAGAATGGCTCATTGAAGGCTTGTTACAGCGCCTGCTCGATGAAACAGACACCGTCGGTCGCTCTCTACTAGACAGCGTTGTTTTCCACGTGGTTCCAAACATGAATCCAGATGGCAGCATCCGTGGTCACCTACGTACTAACAGCATTGGCGTAAACCTTAACCGTGAATGGCAATCGCCCTCTCTAGAGCGCAGCCCGGAAGTGTTCCTTGTGCGTGAGCGCATGCTCGCAACGGGCGTTGACATGTGCCTAGACATTCACGGTGATGAAGCCATTCCGTATAACTTTGTTGCGGGCAGTGAAGGTACACCGTCATACAACGAGCGCATTGCAAACCTTGAGAACCACTTCAAGCAAGCGCTATTGACTATCACCCCAGAGTTCCAAGACGAAGCTGGTTACGATAAAGACGAACCAGGCAAAGCGAATATGACCGTGGGTACAAACTGGATCAGTGAACAGTTCAAGTGTTTGGCTTACACCGTCGAGATGCCATTTAAAGATCACATCAGCCACGCTGACGAGCTTTACGGCTGGTCTCCAGAGCGTAGCGTTGCGTTTGGTCACGATATGCTTGCGGCTGTATGGGCCACCGTGGATAAGTTGTAAGCGAATCGGCTAAATTAATGAAATAAACTCACAAGCAATAAGCGCTTCGTTTAACTAAGCACTCAAAACTCGTCCGCTGGTTAACCAACAACGCTAGTTTGGTTTATTTAAAGAATAAAGCTCAGCCCTTGTATCCGTGCTGAGCTTTTTACTATCGGCACCAAACAGAGATGAAGATGCGAAGTTATACCAATTTGATTAAATTTCTGATCTAATAGTAACTCTGCTCGGAGGTACTATATGGACATTAATTTCCC
>NZ_CANLBV010000147.1 GCF_947488985.1 uncultured Vibrio sp. | reverse complement strand
GGAGTCAATAAGAGAATGTCTCTGATCTGATCGTACGATTCTGATTTAGTTCACTCGATTTACGCAACAAAGCCCCTTACAGTCCAAATTTAAATCCAATAGAGCGGCTTTGGAAAGTAATGAATGAGCATGTGAGGAATAATATTGACTTCTCCTCCAAGCCTGAATTTACTTCAGCCATCAAAGACTTTTTCGATGTAACGCTACCAGAAGTTGCAAGCTCACTCGTATCCATAATTACAGATAATTTTCAAGATTTGAAACCTGTATCTCTAAGTTGAACAGGTATAAAAAGCTGATATCTTATCATCGGTGTCGACTTTATTCATGGAAGGGCTTTAAAGTCACAGCAAACTCATTTGTGACACTTGAAAAATAAAACATCGTTTCAAATGTCACATTTTAAATCTATTGTCCTGTCTTCTTAATCGTAAAAGCCATACAATTAAACTGCGGTATTTATAAAGTTGAACCGCAATTTTATTATTTTTCGCAATCTTGTTGGGAGTTAGTACGTACAAGATCGCGTGAGTTGTATACAAAAGAATGAGAACACCTCAATGGCACATTGTTATGTATCCGAAGACTTCCTTCTAAAAACGCCCTTGGCTGAGAAGTTATATCATCAGCATGCTTCGGCTATGCCCATCATTGACTATCATAGTCATCTTGAAGCTGAAGACATTTATCTCAACCAATCCCACGAGAACATCACTCAAGTTTGGCTAGCATCTGATCACTATATTTGGCGAGCGATGCGTAGTGTGGGTATTGATGAACATTACATTACCGGCAATGCCAGTGATCAAGATAAGTTCGCAAAGTGGTGTGAAGCAATGCCTAAGCTCATTGGCAGCCCTTTATATCAATGGTGCCACTTAGAGTTAAAAAAATACTTCAATATTGATGTACTGATTTGTCCAGAAAACCAAGAGTTTTTGTGGAATCAGTGTAACGAAGTGATTACTGCTCAGGTGTTAACGCCACAAAATGTTTTGAAGATGAACAAGGTTCATACGGTGTGCACGACCGATGATCCAACGAGTAGTTTAGAGTTCCACCAAAAGCTCGCGAGTGAACCATGCTCCGCAAATGTTCTACCAACATTTCGCTTCGATGGTTTGATCAACCTATCTAATTTAGAGAACTATGGGCATTACCTTGATAGACTTTCAGAATGTGTTGATTATGAAATTAAAAATCTAGCCTCACTCAAATCTGCCATCAGAGAGCGAATAGCTTTTTTTGACTCAGTAGGTTGTAAGGTCTCTGACGTTGGCTTAAATGACTTTCAATTTATCGTTTCATCAGAGGAAAGCGTTGCCGCTTCTTTTGAATTAATGCGTTCGGGGATCCCGTTATTGGAAGAAGAGTGCCTAGCGATAAGAAGCCATCTCTTAGTCTTTTTAGGGCAGTGTTTCTGTGAATTTGGCTGGGCTATGCAGATTCATCATGGCGTCTTAATGAATGTTAATGAGAGGCGCTTTGAAACACTAGGGCCCGCAACAGGCTTTAGCGTTATGGATGATGCACCGCTTATTCGGCCGTTATCAAAATTTCTTAGTCAATTAGATTTAGTGAATAAGTTACCAAGCACCATTCTTTATAGTTTAAACCCGAAAGATACATGGCCATTAGCTTCATTGATAGGCGCTTTTCAAGAATCAGGCAGTGCGAGTAAAATACAACTGGGTGCTGGTTGGTGGTTCAACGATCATAAGCATGGAATTATGGCTCAAATGACAGCGTTAGCGAATCTAGGTGCTTTAGGTTGTTTTGTCGGTATGTTGACTGACTCTCGCAATATTTTATCGATGTCTCGGCATGATTATTTTCGCCGCGTGTTATGCGACATGCTCGCAGATTGGGCACTTTCTGGTGATGTGCCGAATGACGAAGCATTGCTTTCTGAGACTATAAAAAACATCTGCTTTAGTAATGCAAAACAGTATTTTGACTTTCATTGAGGTAACTATGATTCAATTTTCCCAACCGCAATTAGAGCGTATTCGTAGAAAAGCGACACCATCTACGATTAAGCAAATTAAACAAGATAACCAAGTTGTTCTTGAAAATGAAATCTTGGTTCCTGAAGATAATAGAGCGACATGGAATCTCTATTATTTTTGTCCTGAGCATGGTGTGCGTTTAACGTGGAATCGCCACAACTCAAAAGAGCATTGCTGCCCAGTTGATGGAAAAGTATTTACAGGTGAACCGTATGATGGCGCATGGTGGCGTTGGTTAAACGGGTTAAATGCAAAAGCGTGTCGCGAACTCGGATTATTGTGGCAAATAACGGGAGAGCAGCATTATTTTGATAAAGTAAAAGCTATTTTACTTCAATACGCAAAATACTACCCTGACTATGAAGAACACGGTGGTATTCCCTACAATGGACCAGGTAAAGCGAATGCACAAACCCTGTGTGAAGCAAACTGTAACTTGGATTTCGCCCTAGGATATGACTTTGTCTGTGAAGCGTTAAGTGATGAAGAGCGTCAATACATTGAAGAGCGTTTATTAAGAGAAGGGGCTGAGTTTTTAATGCAGCATCGAACTGATCAGCTGCATAATCATGAAATGAAGATTAATGCGACGATCGGTGTAATTGGTCTTTTATTAAATGAAGAGAAATATCTCGATTTTGCGCTTCATAGTAAATATGGCATCCACTACCAGTTAGAGCATGGCATGAGTGCAGAGGGTTTATGGTTCGAAGGTTCGGTTCACTACCACTATTATGCTCTGCAAGCGTTATTGGCCTTTGAAAAACTGGCTCGAAATACAGATTACTCAGTAAGAAGTAACCCGAATTATCACACTATGCTTCAGTTTCCATTAGAGCTAGTGCTAAATACAGGCGATTTCCCGAAGCTTAATGACTGCATTGCAGGCCAAGAGAAGCTAAATCATGTTCATCTCTTTGAGTTTGCCTACGCGGAGTTCCAAACCCCTATATTTGGGGCCGCGTTAAATACGATTTATCAAAGCATGTCTCGTGACAATATTGATGCATTGTTGTATGGCGTTGATGAACTACCAGAATTACCTACGATTACTGGAAATGCAATTCACGCCCCTGATTCCGGCATAACGATTTGTGTTAATAAAGAGCGCAATCATTCCATGCTCTATAAACACGCACCTTATGGTGGTGAGCATGATCATTATGATCGCTTAGGCTTAATACTGATAAAAGACGGTAAAGAGATTCTGCCAGATTTAGGTACTACGGGGTATGGTGCTGAGCTGCATTACGGTTATTACAAAAATACCTCAAGCCATAATACGTTGGTGGTCAATCAAAGTAACCAAACCCCTACAGTACCACAATTGAAGCATTATATTGAACGTGATGAATTTACGTTTGTGGATGCGCTTGTGGATTGGGGCTTGTCCGCCGCCACAGTTGATAGCCACACATTGGTACACTGGGATGAAGAAAGCTATAAAGATATAGAGTTTAGACGATCGATTTTGTGGCTTGGAGATGCAGCGATTGAGATCAACCAAGTGAGTAACCCAAATGAGCAACAACTTGACCTCACACTGCATACTCGAGGAGAAATGATAAACTCTTCTGTTGAGTTGGAAAGCGTTGATAACCCGCTTGAAGGGCCACTGGATCGAATGAAGCATTGCCAAGCAATTACAGTACTGCCTAGCATTATTAAGTTTGACTACGATGTCGCATTGGACACGACCTATTCCCAAACCATTTACTCTGAGGGATCTGATTCTATTTTAACGGGTAAGGCCCCTGATAATCCCGCAACGTCAGATTTAAGTTATGTCCTACTTCGTAGCAAGCAAACGCAACTGAAAAGTATTGTATTGCATGATTTGGAGGGCCATAGATCGATCGCTAATGTTGAGTGGATAGGTAATAGGCTCATAATCGCAATGGTTCAAAAAGGAATACGTCAGGTCATGACAGTTTGCTTTAATAATGGAGAGGTTTCTTTTGACTAACAGATAGATCCTATTTCATCGTTTGTCCATTTGTAGGTTTGCCCATTCATTGAGTGGGCTTAATTATATGGTCCGCCTCACTCTCAAGCCATTAAGCTTAGAGTAGGCTCTCAGAATGAGGTGAACCATATGTCTTCTATTCATATTTTAGGTATCGACCTAGGTAAACATTGCTTCCATGCTATCGCACATAACCGTTGTGGGGTGGAGGTGCTTCGTCGTAAATTTAATCGCAATCAACTTTTAATCTTTCTTAGTAAAATAGAACCAACAACTATTGCTTTCGAAGCTTGTGGCGGTGCTCATTAGCTTGCTCGAAAGTGTAGTGAATTTGGTCATCAACCCCGACTTATTCCTCCTCAGTATGTTAAGCCATATGTCAAAGGCAATAAAAACGATTTCATCGATGCTTCAGCGATCGCAGAGGCTGCGGGTCGATCGACCATGAGGTTTGTAGCTGTAAAAAGTGAAGAGGCTCAAGTCATCGCAGCGATTCATCGAGTCAGAGATAGTTATATCAAGGAGAGAACCGCCACTATGTCGCGGATCGGAGCGATCTTACTTGAGTTCGGACTTAGCTTTCCCAAAGGGCATGCAAAGATGAAGTCTCTGTTTCAATGGTTAGCAGAACAAACAGTCTCATTGCCAAAAAGTTTGCTATGTGAATTGATATCTATCCATGAGCATTACAAGTACCTTAATGAACAAATCAAAACTCAAGATAACAAGCTTCAATCGATTGTTAATAATAATGAAAGTGCTCAATTATTAAAAACTATCCCTGGAATTGGCGATCTTACCTCCACATTGTGTATTGCCGATGTAAGCTCTCCGAGTAACTTTGCCAGTGGCCGTGAGATGGCGGCTTGGTTGGGGCTTGTGCCAAGGCAATTCTCAACGGGAGGAAAGACCAAGCTACTTGGTATGAGTAAACGAGGGAATAAACACCTCAGAACTCTGTTTATCCATGGCGCAAGGGCTGTCGTCTCTAGACTAGAGACGACAGGGAAAGTGTTTGGAGAATGGCTTGTGAACCTACGAGCCACCAAACCATTTAATGTAGTGGTAGTCGCATTAGCCAATAAGCTAGTGAGGATAGCTTGGGCGGTGTTATATCACCGCCAAGCTTTTAAGGCTGTTTAGCTATAACCAAGTTTGCAACGCCAATGAAAGTGATGACAAAAACGGTCAATCGGCCAGATTAAGAACCTGACACAAAAAATAGAAATCAATGCTTTGGGCTTTTTAAGGATAATCTGGCGCGGATATCATCGTGGAGCTGGGAAGCTAGTGCTCCCAACAA
>NZ_CANLBV010000146.1 GCF_947488985.1 uncultured Vibrio sp. | reverse complement strand
TCGGAGTCAATAAGAGAATGTCTCTGATCTGATCGTACGATTCTGATTTAGTTCACTCGATTTACGCAACAAAGCCATAATGATAGTCAAACTTATCAAGACGGAGTGGTCGAGAAAGTGTCTGGCCAATCTGGGTATATCGGCATGATTGCTTTTAAGCCTCTGAATGATAATGGGACTGCACTAGCTGTAGCAGGTACGACGCAAGGTCAGAACGATCTTCTTCGTACTGGGGCGCGCCGATATGAGCTACAGTTTGACTGATAAGCAATCATTCAATGTCATGGGTATTACTGTCGACAACTCGATTTATGGGACCGAAGCTCGTGGAGTAGTTAATTACCGTTACGAGTTTAATTAAGCCAGCCATAGACCTGAAAGTGACAAAACGAATCGAGTCCAAAGAACGGTTCTTTGGACTCGATAGTTAGATAATACTCAAAAATAAGTATAAATAGTTTAGGGCGTGTTGATCTTTCGAGCTGATTTTTGCAGCGAGTTGCTGGGTATTTATACAAGGCAGAGGCGTCGATGTGTAGTAGCCTACATGAGAAGCCGATGACGTAGTAGAAATGACCAGCAAACGCTGCCCGAAGGGTTCGGCTAAAAGCGCTTTACTCTTTGTTGAGGGAGATTTGCTTAGAGTGACTAGGCTACTTCCCCCTCGCCGCGATTAAAACGCTTTAATCTCGAACAAAATTTAACCGCGAAAAGTCAACACGCCCTAGTTATTTAATTGATAGAAGCGACCCACAAGGTAACGATAGTTTCCCTATTTGTAGGTAGTTTTTTTGCGTCGTACAATCACTCACATTCAACTTGTTAAAGAGCTATATTTGTCAATGTTTGTTGGTTCTATTATTAAAACCTACATCGTTGACATATTTGGTTTTGGTCTTAATTGACCTCACCCCTTTTTAGTAGAATTCTGCGACAAACACCAATCACAGCAATCGCCATCGAAACAGCACTCGCTATAAGAATTCCCTTTGTGATCATTTCTTGATAATCCGTCAGTGAAGGGTTCAGCATTAGCCACTTACCACACGTCATAAGCAGCAAGCACCAAATGGTTGAACTCGTCACCCCAAGTGCAATCGTTCTCACATAGCTCAAATTAGACAGTCCCATTAACATGGGTGTTAATACGCGCACAAAAGGGATAAATCGAGAGATAAACAGTGAAACAAACCCATACTTTTTGAGTAGATGTCGAGCCCTTGTCAATGATCCGTCAGGTAATATACGCTCTAAAAATGCCATAAAGCGCGGTCGTTGCAGTAAACGTCCTTGATAGTAGGCAATCGCATTCCCTGTGGAGGCAACCACACAGAGTGTGATGAGCGTCGGGTAAAAGTCGATAACGCCCAAACCAACTAATCCTCCGGCAAATAGAACTAAGGCGTCGCCGGGCAAAGGCAAAAATACGAAACTAGACTCTAAGAGCAAAATCAATCCAAGAAGTAGGATTAGCCCATAAAGGGTATCCATGCCTTGAAGCGTTGCGAAATCATGGTTCCATACGGCGATCAATGTTTCTTGCATGTCTTAATCACAATGAGAGTACCCCGCAAGAGCGGGGTATGGATTCAAATTTATTCAAACATCAAAATGATGTAAGCGACGAATAGAATAAGGTGCGCAGCACCGTTCAGTGAGTGTGTTCTACCACTACTGAAACTGATGCCCGTCATAATCAGCGTCGTGACAAGTAAGACCATCTCAGCAGGCTCCAATCCAAGCAAGATCGGTGTCGCGATCACTTCTGAGATCAGTAGCACTGCTGGTACCGTCAGGGCGATAGTCGCCAAGACCGAGCCAAAGAATAGGTTCATTGCTCGCTGAAGCTGGTTATGCATGGCTGCTTTAGCTGCGCCCACTGCCTCGGGAGCTAAGATTAGGATAGCGACAATGAGACCTCCCAGTGCTGGTGGTGCTCCAACAGAAACCATGGCGCCATCGATCGGAATCGCTAGGCTTTTTGCCATTAAGATCACTACCATAAGGTAGGCGACTAACATGATCGAGTGATAGGAGTTGCTCTTCAATGGACCATGAAACTCATGATCATCCTCGTGACCATCATCAACGAAAAAGTGCGTGTGACTTTTTGTTTGTATGAATAGAAATACGGCATACAAGACAATGGAAACTAAGACGAGTGTCAGTGTGAGTGGTAATGACATCGCCCCAAACTCGTTGACGGATGTGAAGTTTGGTAGCACTAAGCAAAGTAGTGCTAATGGCACGATCGCAACCAGGTACGATTTAAGTCCATCAATGTTGTACTTCTGTGTGTGATACTTCACACCACCAATCAGCAGTGTAATGCCCACTAGGCCGTTTAAAACCGTCATGATAACAGCAAACATAGTGTCACGAGCAAGAACAGGATTTGAGTCGCCTGTTAGCATCACAGAAGAGATCATGACAACTTCAAGTAAAATGACCGAGAGGGTCAGTATGAGAGTCCCATAAGGGTCTCCCAGCTTAATCGCTAGAGCATCTGAGTGACGAACAACGGCAAATATTGCTGCCATCACAACGATGAACAACACAGCAGTTAAAACGACCCCTTGTGCCGACACGAGTTGGCCGAGCAGTACGTTATCGCCTCCTGATTTGAAGAAGACAACAGTTAGTGCTGCGGTAAAGAGTACATACTCTTGTTTGATAAATTTGAGCATTAAATGTCTTCCCCGGTATTTAAAAAGAAAGAAAACGTGCCCATGGGATGTACACATACGTTCGGTATGTGCTGGATCAAGTAATTAGATAGGCTCACCAGAGACTCCAATCATTACGTGGATCTATCACCGCAAAGAGAAGATGTTCTTGTACGGTGCAAACGAAACGAATCACTCAGATGGACTGAGTGCGAGTTCTAGTGATTAGAAGGATCTTTGTGGGAATACAATAAGTTGCCATCTTTCCAACCGGATATACGAGATGAGCGAGGTTGCGGTCGGTTCATCCAAAGTAGATCGTAGGAAGGTAGAGGTGCATCTTGGGAAGCAAGTTTGAGTAATGGCGGAGCGAGAAAAGCGACCAATAAATGATAGGTGCCTTCAAATGTTCGTTCACCTCCAGAAGAATTACCGAGCCCTCTGCGTGATGGAATAGCTACATCATTTAGGGCGTCGTTAAACGTTAGCTTGTTGGTGTCCTCTAGTTCTCCTTCAGCAGTTGCTATCAGCGCCTTGTCTGCGACCGCTTCAGCAATAGAGCTGTGGTGGTAATTATTGCCATCAATTTCCAGGTGCACAAAATCAGTAACAATATGCAAGCATACTGCTATGATCAGGCCGACGAAAATTTTGATGCAATGGGATACCATGTTATTACTCAGAAACTCTAGGTTTATTAAATTAACCTAGCGATTATACACTGTCTAATAGCAAAGCAACTAGCAGATTAATGGTCATTTCACGAAATTATTAATGTCTCAATTGTAACAAAAAGTCCCGGCGAGTGCCGGGACTAGGTTAGGGGAGATTAGAGTTCAGTACTTAGCTGCAAGGTAACCTCTTATTGTATTTGTGGTGCTGATTTCTTGGCCGCTGTTACGAGTAGTACACCGACTACTAATACTAGAGAACCACAGACAAGGAATAGGCCTCTACCCATAATATCATTTGGAATCAGTGCCATCGCTAGGACTCCGAAACCTGCGATACAGATAAGGTTACCCAGCATACTGCGTTGCTTGGTATCCAGGTCCTGCTGCTCTTCTGAATCTGCGACAACAGGTGTATCCCAGTTTTTGAATAGCTCTGTCACTTCTGCTTCACGCTCTGTAGTACGGCATGGCTTGTTGCGATACGCGTACACAATCGCCATGAAGAAGCCACCCGTCAAGATTACGTGTGCCATAAGGCTTAGCGTCACTTTCAAATCAGACCATTCACGACCTGTTAGTGCCTGATCAAGGTTGAACCAACTTTCGATATGGTGAGCTTCTAGTGAAATACCAAAGTAGTAAGAAACAAAACCGCCGACGATGAGTGTTGCCCAAGCAGACCAGTCCGGTGTATTGCGGAATATGAAACCTAATAGTACAGGGATGAGCATCGGGAAGCCGATCAATGCACCAACGTTAAGTACGATATCGAACAGGCTTAGATGGCGCAGAGAGTTAATGTATAGACCAACACCGATAATGAAGAAGCTCATCAATACCGTTGTAAGCTTACTCACTGCCATCAGCTCACGCTGTGATGCGTTTGGACGGAGGATTGGATTGTAGAAGTTAAGTACAAAAATACCTGCGTTACGGTTTAGACCAGAGTCCATCGAGGACATGGTTGCAGCAAACATCGCTGACATAAGTAAACCGACCATACCTGCTGGCATCAGTTTTTGTACGAATGCTAGGTAAGCGGCATCGTTACCCACTTCGTAGTTCGCTGCAAAGTCCGGCATGTAAGCAGCTACGTACCAAGGTGGTAGGAACCAAATGACTGGACCAAGAACCATTAGCGCACAAGCAAGTCCTGCGGCTTTACGAGCGTTGTCACTGTCTTTAGCACATAGGTAACGGTAAGCGTTGATGCTGTTGTTCATTACACCAAATTGCTTGATAAAGATGAACACTACCCAAAGGATAAAGATGCTCATGTAGTTCAGGTTGTTACCAGTGACAAAGTTGCCTTCGAAGTTACTGACAATTTCACCCATACCACCACCGTAGAAGTATGCGGCAATCGCGCAAGTGATGGTTACCGCCATGATGACAAGCATCTGCATGAAGTCAGATGCGACAACAGCCCAAGAGCCTCCTGTTACCGCCATCAGCATGAGAACGACACCCGTGACAACGATCGTCATTTCCATCGGAATATCAAATACAGCAGCAACGAAAATGGCTAGGCCGTTTAGCCAGATACCTGACGAGATAAGGCTGTCTGGAATACCCGCCCACGTAAAGAACTGCTCTGAAGTTTTACCAAAACGGATGCGAATTGCATCAATTGCGGTAACAACTCTTAGCTGTCTGAATTTTGGTGCAAAGTAGAGATAGTTACAGAAGTAACCAAAAGCATTCGCCAAGAATAGAATTACGACGACGAAGCCATCACTGAATGCGCGTCCTGCGGCACCGGTAAACGTCCATGCTGAAAACTGGGTCATAAATGCGGTTGCACCAACCATCCACCACAGCATCTTACCGCCCCCACGGAAGTAATCACTGGTTGAAGTAGAGAATTTTCGGAACATCCACCCTATTGCTATGAGAAACATAAAATAGGCAAGAACTACAATAGTATCTATGGTCATTTGGATTAGCCTGTTGTTATCAGAAATAGTCGAGGCAAGACTATGTTTTAAGGATATGGTTTTGTAGTACAAATGACTTGATATGTGATAATTAACACGGAAATTTTATTGATCAACTTTTAAAAACAACTAGGGCGCGTTGATCTTTCGTGAGTATTTTTTGAACAGCATGGTAAAGAGTTATAATTTGCTTCGCCAAAAGGTAAGCGTCTTTAAATCGACTCATTCAATCCTTTCAATAAACGTCGTAACCTTTAACTTTGATCGTTAAAGGT
>NZ_CANLBV010000145.1 GCF_947488985.1 uncultured Vibrio sp. | reverse complement strand
GCTGGCATTCATGTTGATGTGGCTACCGATGTATTGTTGAACGCGAAATGTACAGCAAAGATCAACACGCCCTAACTTATCATTCGTTTCTTGATAACGGAAAAATAAGTAACACACGATATATAGCATCCCTTGCCATTCAGGAAAACGACGGATCTTATACAGGGATTGGTGCCGAATAATAGACGCGTAGTACGTTAAGTTCCCTTGCGATAGCCCTAGTTCACAGATGAGCCCCTTTATCTCTTGATACACACTTTTTATTGTACTGTGTGTTTCAATTTCACGCATAAGTTCCGATGGGGTGAAGTCTTTCGCTGAGCCTTTCTGCGCTGAAAGTTGATTCAAGCGCCCTTTGGTATGCAGTATTTTTTTAAGTTGCATACGAGTGGTATCTGACATGGAGCTTGAGAGAATAGACTCTGTCCTCTGCCTCTCACTGGCTAGGACGGACGTGATCATGGTTTGTAATGTTGAATAACCGGCTAAGCCAATGCGTTTTTGGCCAAAGAAGGCTAGGGCGTGTTGATCTTTCGTGGTTAAATTTTGTTCGAGATAAAAGCGTTTTAATCGCGGCGAGGGGGAAGTAGCCTAGTCACTCTAAGCAAATCTCCCTCAACAAAGAGTAAAACGCTTTTAGCCGAACCCTTCGGGCAGCGTTTGCTGGTCATTTCTACTACGTTATCGGCTTCTCATGTAGGCTAGCTACACATCGAAGCCTCTGTCTTGTATAAATACCCAGCAACTCGCTGCAAAAAACAGCTCGAAAGATCAACACGCCCTAGTCACCGCGTTTCAATATGTGACCAGAAAACAAAGGGAATCCGCCTCTGTCGCTGCTAAACAAAGGATTGCAGATGAGCTTGAAGTGGTAAGAGACAAACTGACCCATGCCGGTCACCTCCTTAGACTCTTTATCGATGATTCCGTTAGTGACCAGACTCAATTTGGTGATATTCGGCAAAATGCCTTTGAAAAGCTCTCCAAAGATGAAATCCAGCTCATTAGTCAGCACTTAAATAAGGAAAATTTTGATAAGCGACAGTACGAATGGCAACACATTGACAGCCAATATAGAAAGATTTCAAACTCTATTAGGCCCCTTTTTCTAGCGATAGATATTGAATGTGAACCCGGTCAAACATTACTTTCTACGCAATTACAAATAGCAAAATCAGAGCTTCAAAAAGAAAAGCACCTTTGTACTGCCGACCAAAGGTTGCTTCTTAAGCAGGACAAAGACTATATCGTTGATAAGGAAGGCGTTAACTATCGACGTTTTGAATATTACTTGTACCAGAAAGTCTCTCGAATGCTTGATAGCAACCATATATTTGTCAACGAAAGTGCGAAAAACAAACGTCTCGAAGACGATCTTATCCTATAACTGAATGGAAAAAGAATGAAAATCTTGTTGCCAATACAGGGCTAGATAAGTTGATTGCTCCTATCGAGCAAACCCTTGCGACATTAACACAATCCGTGCGTCACAAAATGGCTCAAGTCAGCCGCAATATCAATGATGGAGCCAATGATTTTGTTATCCATCAACCTCGCACCAATCAGCTCACTTAGAAGTTGGCTAATAAGCGTTGGAAAGACGATCTTGATAACCCGATTTACAACCAACTTCAACATATGGGTATTATCGAAATCATGGATTACGTTAATCAGAGAACCGGTTACTTAAATGCCTTCAAAAGTATCGGAACTAAGAAGCTAGGGAGTAAGGCGAGAGAAGAAGACTTACTCGCTTGTATCTTTGGCAATGGCTCTAATTATGGCTTGCATCATATGTCATCGATATCTGATCGAGCCATTGGTGTTCTAAGAGCCGTAAATGATGGGTACATTCGGCCGGAGACGACAAGCGATGCCAATGATGTGATTTCGGATGCCCTAGCACAACTTCCGATCTTTAAACATTACACAATCAATGAGTCAACCCCCTTTGGTAGTATTGATGGTCAAAAGCATGCCTGTCGTATCAATACATTCAAAGCTCGATTTTCAGCAAAATACTTCCGTAAGGGCAAAGGGGTATCCGCTCTGACGTTGGTGTCAAACCATGTACCTGTCAACACCAAGATCATTTCAGCTAACGAGTATGAAGGACATCATGCTTTTGACTTGCTCTATAACAATAGCAGCGATATCCAGCCTAAAGCGTTGGCAACCGATACCCATGGGGTCAATAACGTCAACTTTGCGATCCTTGACTTATTTGGTTACCAATTTGCTCCACGATACGCCAAGTTTAAACATGTCTTCCATGATTTGTTCGAAATAGAGCATGGAGAAATCGTATCATTAAAGCTGCGCCGACCCTTTAACACCTCACTAATCAAACGTGAGTGGGAAAACATTCAAAGGATCATTTGCTCGTTAAGTCGTAAGACAACGACACAAAGTACGATCATTACCAAGCTGTCGAACGGCAAGCAGAACAGTCGAACATTAGCCGCACTTAGAGAGTATGACCGAATCATTAAGTGCCTCTATATACTCGATTATGTTGACGATAAAGTACTGCGACAGTTTGTCCAGCAAGCTTTGAACCGTGGCGAAGCCTACCACCAACTACGTCGAGCTATTGCGTCAATCAATGGAAATCAATTTCGTGGAGGCAATGATTATCAGATAGATCAGTGGAATGATTGTGCGAGAATTATTGCTAACTGCATCATTTATTATAACTCGGCCTTGCTATCCAATCTGATAGAGAAGTTTGAGCAAGAAGGTAATCAGGAAGTGGTGAATCTGATAGCGGGTTTATCTCCAGTCGCATGGCGTCATATCCAACTTGCCGGTAATTACACCTTTGGTATTCAGAAAAACAATATTGTTCTAGAGAAACTGCTTGAGAACTTAGAGCCTTGGAGAGAGGATAGCATGGTCGAAATGGTGGCTTAAGAAGGATATTAGAGAATAAGCGATTCCTGTCAGCCCTTATAAATAAAGGGCTGTAGGCTCACATTGGACTTTTCGCTGAAATGGGCGCAAAACCCCTACTCAGCATGCCTGCCATCATGGTCGCTAAAAACCTTCCACAAGGCGGCGTGTTTTTTGATGCTTGGCTAACCGCTGTCGGTCAAATGCTTCCATCCACATTATTGTTATTGGCTGTGGTTGCCCCAACGGTTCGACTGTTCGTGACTAAGGTGTTATTAGAACCAGTGAGCAAGTAGCCACAACATACGTTGATAGTATCAACATCATTGACAACAAACTGTCTTTGACATTATCGTTGATACTATCAACGTATATTTCTATGGAGAGAATATGTCATCGGTTATGCAGATAAGAAGCGAGCTACGTTATCTCGTTCGCGAACTTGGGTTATTGGATAAGAACTGCCTAAATTCAGGTTTATCACTGACACAAGTTCACCTTCTTACTTACCTTCGCAAGAATGGACCGACTCCCTTTTCTGAGCTCAGCATTCAACTTAGTGTGGAAAAGGCATCGCTAAGCAGGACACTCAATTCACTGGCCGAAAAGCTCTATATCGAGACATCGCCTAGTGCAACGGATAAGCGCCAAAAGCTGTTTTATCTAAGACAAGAAGGATTAAGCCGATTAGAAGAAGCTGATGATTCTGCTAATCACGAGCTGTCTCAATTGCTTAACTTGATGAACCCAGAAGATACGCAAAATGTGATTGATGGACTGCGAGCGCTAAGACTGAGTGCCTTTCGTAAAAGTGCCACTCACAACAAAGCCAGAATACAGATCGAAGCGTGCTCACCTGTGTATCGCGCTGAAATTGATTCACTGATTAAAGACACCTTTGCGGATGAACAGAGTATTCCCGAGGACCTTATTCCTCTTTCTGCCGATATCAACCAAAAGTGGTGGCTCGCACGGTCCGGTGAATACGTATTAGGAGCAGTGGCCGCTTGGGAACAAGAAGGCGAATGGCACTGGGGACGTTTTGCTGTCGACAACCGATTCCGCGGGCTGGGTATCGGCAAAGCTTTAGCGCGTTACTCGCTGGTTCAGACTCTAGAAGAAACCGACCAAGTTCATATCGAAGCACGCGATCCCACCGTCAACATCGTAAAAGCACTTGGCGGAGAGGTTATTGGCGATAGGTTCGACTTCTATGGAATGCCAGTCACACCCATGTGTTTAACGCTCAATCAGCTTGAGGAAACGACAAAAACGCAGGAATTCACCCTGCCCACTCACCTCTAGTCTCTTCTTTTATTGCTCATATTACACGCTATCAAACAATCACCTGCCTAGGACTTCACGTGGCAGGTGAGATGAATCATCAAAGCCTTATTTATTGAGGTGTTAAATAGCCCTAGATTTGGTTGGTTTTTGTCCTACATCGCCTTAGTTATACTGCGACGGATTTTAATAAGCCATCATCACAAGCTAGGTGGAATTACCCAGCTATGATCAGAATTGGCAACCGCTCTGGATTTACGTTCCAGCTCGCAGAAAGGAAAAACCATGTCTCAATATGTTGTATGTGCTCTGTATAAATTCGTAGCACTTGATGATTACCAAGAAATTCGCCAACCACTCACAGAGCTGCTAGAAGCCAACCAAATTCGCGGTACTTTGTTACTTGCGAGTGAAGGCATTAACGGCACAGTTGCGGGTAAGCGCGAATCTATCGACGCCCTTCTTCAATGGTTCAAGCAAGACCCACGTTTGGCTAATGTCGTTTACAAAGAGTCGTTCAACGAAGAACAACCATTCAACCGCACCAAGGTTAAGCTTAAGAAAGAGATCGTAACCATGGGCGTTGAAGGCATCGACCCTCGCCACGTTGTGGGTACGTACGTTAAGCCAAACGAGTGGAACGCATTGATCTCTGATCCTGATGTAATTCTGGTTGATACTCGTAACGACTACGAAGTGGACATCGGCACGTTCAAAAATGCTGTAAACCCAAACACAGAAACCTTCCGTGAATTCCCTCAATACGTCGCAGACAACCTTGATCCTAAGAAGCACAAGAAAGTCGCGATGTTCTGTACAGGTGGTATTCGTTGTGAAAAATCAACAGCCTACATGAAAGAGCAAGGCTTTGATGAAGTCTACCACCTTGAAGGCGGTATTCTTAAGTACTTAGAAGAAGTGCCAGAAGAAGAGAGCATGTGGCAAGGCGACTGCTACGTATTTGATGGCCGTGTTGCGGTAAATCATCAGCTAGAAAAGAGCGATTACGATGTGTGTAACGCTTGCCGCCTACCTATCACAGAAGAAGACAAGGCCTCACAGGACTTCGAAAAAGGCGTAAGCTGCCCGAAGTGCATTGATAAGCACAGCGACCAGCAAAAAGCCCGCTTCCGTGAGCGTGAAAAACAAGTTCAACTGTCAAATGCGCGTGGTGAAACTCATGTCGGTGGCGAGGCCGCTCATCTAATCGAAAAACGTAAAAAACAAAAGCTCACCTACAAGGCACAACAACGCTCCGCTAAAAAGTAACATCACCTCATGGCGATAAACCAATCAAGGGCATAGATTCGACGACAGTTCGCCGGATGATGCCCTTTTTGCACACTGACATCGCTTTGTGTTTTAAACCACATTCCTTTCAATAAATTGCTTCTATACCCGTGATCATTGAAGGTGCTTGATTTTTAGTAAAATCAGGATCATGCTACGAACTATGATAATTACAC
>NZ_CANLBV010000144.1 GCF_947488985.1 uncultured Vibrio sp. | reverse complement strand
TCGGAGTCAATAAGAGAATGTCTCTGATCTGATCGTACGATTCTGATTTAGTTCACTCGATTTACGCAACAAAGCCGCTGAAAGATTAGAATGCGGGGTTTATGACGCGCTTACAAAGCAATGAATAAAGTCCTAGGTATACCTATTAGAAACTAACTGGTAATGGACGTAGGATACCTATGTCTATTACCAGATTTAATCAACAAAGCCGTAAAATCAAAGTATGCGGCAGAGCTAATTTATTTCTATTTATTCTGACGCAATGATCGTTGAGCTTCATAAAGTGATAAAGGGTATACTGGCATCTTCTTGTTTAGTGCTTCCACATAGAACCAATCATTTTTTTGATCAGATGCTATACGATCAAGCGTTGATTGAAAGTATTGGCTATTTGCACCAACCACTATGGTTTTCGGATGTAAACGATAATGATCATAGCGATTAGATGTATATTGACCATCACCTTGTCCATTTTCATAGGCATAGCCAGATCGTTCATGCACCTCTTGCCCTCTTGTCGTTACATTCCATAATACATTACGGGGACCTGAATGAGGTAAACCAGTCCAAGCTCCCGCGCTATTGATCTGAATTTGCCCTGATTGCTCCACTAAGTTATGGCCTAATACACCGCCATGAAAATCAATATTAGCAACAAATGCATTTGAATGTGTATCATTTCTAACTTTGGTTGATAACTTTCGTAATACGTTACCACCGGAGCTCTGATTATATGAAATAGCGTGTGTTCTGTTTGCATTCATTTCAATATTTTGAACGACGTTATGATAACTACCAGCTCCTTGTGTTCCATAATAGCCAATCCCATGGTGGCCAGCAACTCCACTAATCGTGACATTATCTACGGTGTTATATAGTGAGTTACTTATAGATAAATCCATTAAAAAATTATGAATGGTTACCCCCCGTACCCAGCTATTCTTTACTCGATGGAATCGAATGCCACCATTACCATAATCGTAATTATAATTTGCTGTTACTTTATGATGCGCGTATGCATACCAATCAGGAACCATCATTTCTATTTTTAAGTTTTCAATACCAACATTTTCAAACTTTTGCGGGTACAACCTTAAATCTGAAGCCGATGAGACTTTAAACTCATATGGGAAAGGGGTTGCAACGGTGACTTCAACAACATTGCTACCTAAATCACTATCTATCTCTTTAACTTCCGTAATAGTATTTGCGAAGCGTACTGCTCGGGATCCATGACGGATAGTCCAAGTCTGATCAAGAGTTAATGGTTTTAGTGCTTCCAAAAGTGGTTCTCGGCTAAATTCACCATTTATACCCTTCATATAGCTTGTTAAAATAACCGTATCCCCCGGTTCTAGCGCAACTCTTGTATTAAGGTCAATTTGTACTTTATCATCACCAGGAATCACATCTTTAACCAAAGAAGAAGAAAAAGAGCTAATGCCAGTATTCGTTCCTTCTCCAACATTGATTAAATGTTTAGTGGCCACAGCTTGAACGTCAAGCGTGGTCTCATGCTGCCTTATAATCGTGGCAGAGTCCCCTTTATCACCACGCCCTCTTAAAATAATATTTGATGCGGTGATAGAAAGTGTATTCCACTCATTCTTATCAACATTTATGTCATAAGTACCACTTTCAAACTGAACAATACCACCACCAGCTTCTACTGCTGCATCAATTGCTGATTGTATAGCTACATAATCATCAACATCGTCCTGGTTTGGTTCTGCACCATAGGATGCAACATGAAAAATCTCTAGACCTGATAGCTCAGATTCTTGTGGCAGCTCACTTCCCATTTTATAGCCAGCGGTTCCCCAATCATATAAGAAATAATCACCTGAGTAATCATTCTTTAGAAACTTATCATAAATTTTGGCATTTTTATCCTCTGAACTATCAGAGTCATAGTTATATTCAATGCGTATTGTCGGTGGCTGAACTGTATTGAAATTATATTGATCTTTTGTATAATACTGGACATGGACTTCATTTGCTGTACTACCATCTGAGTTTTCAATAGTAAGGTAAAATGACAGCATTTCTTTATTTTTATTTCTTTCTAAATAATCTTTGATATCCATCGTTATAATACCGAACTGCTCTTCGGCTTCCCAAGTTCCAATTTTTTCACCAACGTGAATCGGTGTGCTACCACTAACTGTCATCTCTTCCCATGGAGAGTCCGTAACGTAAACATCAGTAATCGGTTTACCTTGAGTTTTTAAAACTCTTAAAACCAATTCAGCTTTACTTACATTATAATCTTTCGGTAATGAATTAAGAGCCTCCATATCAAACTTAATAAGACCACTCGCTTTCATTCTACTATTTCCATTTTGTTTCGCTAAATGGATTTTTTGGTCCTTACCAAAGTTATTGGTATTACCACTGGCTTCTCGTATCCAAGCATCTGCAATAGTTGGAAAGTAGATAACATCTTGAACGATAACTGGGTCTATTGGGTCCACTGGATCTATTGGATCTATTGGATCTATTGGATCTATTGGATCTATTGGGTCCACTGGGTCTATTGGGGGACTTGAGTTGTCATTACACCCCAGTAGTACTAACACTAACACCATGCTCAATATATGTTTTTTCTTATTATTCATCATTAACAACTTCTAGTTTAAAAATTTGAATTTTATACCCGTTCAATTTGAAGATTCAGGTTTCAAAACTTGAAAATTATCCGTAATTCTGGATACGAGTGAGCCTGTAAATTCTGGTAGCGTTACATCGAAAAACTCTTTGATGGCTGAAGTAAATTCAGGCTTGGAGGAGAAGTAAATATTATTCCTCGCATGCTCATTCATTACTTTCCAAAGCCGCTCTATTGGATTCAAATTTGGACTGTAAGGCGGTAAGTAATGAAGCTCGACATGAGCACTTTTGCCGCATTTTTTACCAGTTCTGACTGATGATAGGCAGCGCCATCAAGAACTAAGTGAACTTTTTGCTTCAACGGGTAATGCTCCTTTTTGAGCTTCCAAAAGAAGCGTACGATGCTCTCGCTGTTTATCATATCATACGTGTCTGTCACGGTTGCGCCAATATTTTGAAGTGGTAACGCACCGAGAATATTAAGATGAGTTCGACAGCCAGATGCTTGATAAGTTACATAGTTTGCTCAGCAGAAAATCGTCTTTGGCTACCACCATTTTCAGGCTTAAGTTTTTCAGAAAGAATATAATCACTGAGGTGACGAGCAACGGTCGATTTGTGAATACGAAGCGCTTGAGAAATCATTGTCTGACTCCAACCTTCAGACGTTAGTAAAACCGCTTTGATGCGGTCACGCTCTCAACCATCACGAGTTGAATCGCGCATCTTTTCGAGTTGCTGTTTCTGTTAAGGAGTCAGTCTTATTTTCATAGTACGTAGCATGATATTGATTTCATTGAAAATCAAGCATCTACCATGATCACGGGGATATCAGAGATTAAGCTGGTGTTAATCTTTTCATTTTCCCGACTCAACCGGAGTTATCGAATTCGACAAATAATTGCGCATTCGTTGGAAGTCAATGGGTTTTTGAATCACCTTGTCCATACCAGCTTCAATGCACAATTGATGTAGTTTCTTATCAACTTCAGCGCTCAAACCGAATATACTTACGTCGCTGTTCTCTGAATTCTTACGGATGATTTGACAGGCTTTAATCCCCGACATCACGGGCATCTGCAAATCCATTAAAATAAGATCATAACGTGTTTTCCTAGCCATTTTTACTGCTTCTAGTCCATCGCTTGCCACCTCTATATCGATAAAGTTCATTTTGCCAAGCTTTTTCATTACCTTGGAACAAATCTCAAAGTCTTCTGCTAACAAGACGTTGTATATAACTTGTGACTCGTTGGACTCATTTACAACAGGATTTACCTCGCTCTGCACCAATGCCTTTTTCTCTGGCACCCTACAAAAAGGAAGGTGTATAGTGGCCACAGTTCCTCTATTCAAAGAGCTATAAATGGCAAGCTTTCCGCCTACACGACTACATAGCATTTGCGTCAGATACAACCCTACACTTTGTCTGGATTCAGAATTCACACTACTATCTTCAGTAGTGTTCTCTTTGACAAAGCCTTTCCCATAATCAACAAACGCAATTTTAAACATTAAATCCGAAACGGATATCTTGACACGAATGATTGAAGTTTCTGAATGTCTGATAGCATTCCCTATCAAATTAAGAGAGCATTGATACAAAGCTTCTTTTGGTAAAATCAACTCATTAGGCACAGAATCTTTAACGATTACTTCTAACTTGATCTTGTTACTTACCATTAATGGGCGTATTATTTCGATCATAGTGCTCGTGAAAACACTGATTTTTAATTCAGATGGTGTCTTTATATTATTTATGCCATGCTCATCTAACTCATTTATCGAATTCAAGAAATAAAAAAGATACTTCACTGATGTTTTCATATCGTGTACAGTATTCCGGTCTACTGCATTAATAGATTCGATAGACAAAGAATCCAAACCAAGTTTAATTGCATTGAGCGGTGTTTTTATATCATGACTTAATGTACTGTAAATATTTTCCTTTTCAAAAATAGCCGCTTTTAAGTCTGAAGAAAGCTTACTTTGCTCCTTTTGGTACCAAAGCAGATTATAAATCAACAAGCTAATATTTTTTTGCATTAAACTTACACTTGAAAACAATCCCTTTATTTCTCTTGCTGGCTTATTTTTAGGAACATCATATCCTTTCAATGGATGCGTCATTAACGACCTTGCAAGATTTGACGTTGGCAGAATGATTTTGAAGTAATAAAGCCATAAGCTTCTACACATGTAAAATGACAGTATATTAATAAAAAAGATAGCAACCAAAATAATAGAAAAAACAACCGTTTCATCTGACGTAATTCGGCATCGACAATAGATGATATGCCTTCATTAGCTCCCGCAAGATTGCGAAAAATATTATGCCTACGATTTAAATATGACTCTACGCCCTTGCTATATTCTTCAGGGAGATGTGCATCCATTTTTACTAAATAAAAACGTTTACTAGAGTCAAAATGGAGTTCGCTATTATCAACGTAAAATCGATATATTCGAAGCGCAAAGTTTTGGTTCTTTGTGAGAGACTCCTTAACCAGGCTGAGTTCTCGCACTTCGTCATCAAACTGATGTGAAACGTAAGAGTGTTCCTTAAGATCATCGATTAGCATCTCTAATTCATCATCAAGTCCCGAAAAAGCTTGTACCCAAGAGCTTACCGGTTCTAAAACGTCAACGTAAAAACTTTGCAAGCGGAGAACATTGATATTCTCGACAACATGTACGATATGAGAAATACGTTGTACAAAATTATTTTTTACCTGATATAACTTATCATATCGCGCAGAAAATATGAATGTACCAATCAATGTGGCTATAAAAAACATAACAATCAACATCAATAAGAGCGACATTGACAAGAATCTTTCCCTGATAGTTAGTCTTCTCTTCACTCAGATAGCTCCAAGTTCATACTATATCCTATACCTCTGATCGTAATGATTTCGAACGACTTAAACACAGAAAGCTTCTTCCTTAATCGACTCACCGCTAAATCTAGACTACGAGAGTAACCATCATATAAAACCCCGCGGCGTTTTTCAAGGTAGTTGTCATCATTTGCTTACTTATTAAGCAGCTTCTCTTTCTGGGTTTAGGTGTACTTCA
>NZ_CANLBV010000143.1 GCF_947488985.1 uncultured Vibrio sp. | reverse complement strand
TCGGAGTCAATAAGAGAATGTCTCTGATCTGATCGTACGATTCTGATTTAGTTCACTCGATTTACGCAACAAAGCCCCTAAAAACCTCATTCGATTCACACTCGGCACTCCATTTCACTTAGGGTTTATCAATGAGTTTAGTTAGTGTCCCATTTGTCGGAACCGGCGCAGATAGCGCGTTACACGTTGTGGCTGGCGTGGTATTGGTCGCGACGATTGCAGCCGCGTGTTACGGATTTTGGCGCGTACATGAATTGCCTATCAATAAAGCCCATAGTACAGATCACCAACAGCTCGGATTAATCACGGCTCTGACATGGATAGGTTTTATATGGCATTGGGTATGGGTACTCGCCGTCATCTTGGCGTTCGTTGATATGGAAAAGGCCATTATCAATCTAAGAGACACTTGGAAGTCGCCAGCCACCTCTAAAGATCCGGCAGCGACCGAGACACAAAAAGAGGAGAGCCAAGCATGTTAGAAGGTTTAGCGGTTTGGGCACTGTTCATTTACCTGCTGAGACTGGTTGGTATGCCTTGGAATACAGGAACTAAGGCGTTTGCGTATCTAGGAGGGACATCGTGGTTATTGTTTGTTTGGGTAGGACTACTTAACTTCACTCCGATGGATTTATCGGGGGGTTCTGTCGTCCAATCCCCACACATACAATTGCGCCCAGAGTCAACATCTGTAACGGGCAATACCACTAAGGTGCACATCAGTCCCAACCAAGATGTGGTTGAAGGACAATTGATCTATGAAATTGACGACACCAAGTATGTCATTGCCAGAGACAAAGCGAGTGTTCAACTTGAATCGGCTGAGGTTGCTCAGGAAACCGCTCGCCAAGAAGTGAGCATAGCGGAAGTCAGTTACCAATCAGCATTACAAGACATCCAAGCGTCTATTGCACAAATTGAGTCAGCAAAGACAGATTTAGTCCTTCAGTCAAAGACACTTGACCGTTACCAGAAGCAAAACAGCGTCGTAGAGCATACGATTACTGAAACTGACATCGACCAACAAACGGCGAAGGTTGAGTTAGCAATGCATAATGTCACCACGTTGGAATCACAGCTTAGTAAGAAACAAATCGATGCCAAAAACGCGAAGCTAAACATCCAAAAAGCGCAAACCAACGTAAACAAGAAGCACGCTGAGGTCGATTCTGCAAAAGCCACACTGGCGCAAGCTCAATGGGAGCTTAACAGTACCAAAGTTACAGCACCGACTGACGGCTTTGTGACGAACTTTATTCTTCGCGAGGGTCAGCGCGTTTCGATGATGCCACGTATACAAATGTATACCGAAGAGAAGTACGTGCTGATGCGAGTCAATCATCAAGCGATCCGCAATATTAAGGTCGGCCAGCCTGCAGAGTTTGCAACTGCGGTGTATCCAGGGAAAATATTCTCTGCAACCGTAGAAGGGATTGTAGAAGCGACGGGGGAAGCACAAGCCACATTATTGGGTATTGATGAATCGGTGAGGGCAACAACCGGTAAAAATCTACAAAATAAGCATCACTTCGTTCGCTTGAAGATAAACGAAGCAGAGGGCTACGACATTCCTGTTGGTTCTGTCGGGTTAGCGTGGGTAAGTGGTGAGAAGCCTATTGGCTTTATGGCGTTCCTAGATGTAATACGTGGGATCATCATTCGAATGAAGTCTCAGCTGTACTTCTTCTACTCCATTTAGCCACCAGATTAGCATTAATCGCAAATTGCATTCGCAAAATGCAACAGATTAATACAAAAGTGCAAGTAAAATGCTCAAATACGCACCAAATTGCTATAAAACAGCCTATATTCTTGGTTTTAAAAGTTGGCACGCTATCTGCTTTGTATATATTGACCCTTCTTAAGCCGAGGGTCACCTAGCCAACTGACGTTGTTAGTGAACCTACTATTGTTCACACATATATAAGCCAATTGCGGTTATTGCGATTGGCTATTTTTTTTGCCTGTCGTTTGGCTAACCGCTCCCCTCTCGATACAGACACCCATTCAATCGAATAATAATCAACATTCATAGCCAACTATCGATTGCAGATACCCACATGTTATAGAAAACGTTTTCTATTTATTTTCATAAAATAAATGAAGAAAATAACCTTATGTTTTGCAAAAGATTTAAGATGATAATTGATTCTCAAGCACCTTTACTGACAAGATTATCATTGACTCTGTGATTTATATCACCATAATGCGCACGTTTGCCTGCAATACGGCGACCATTAATTTTAATTTTGAGCATTTGCGGAGGTAAAAAATGGCTGCTGATAATAACTACAGTCTAGGGCCGGTTCCTACATCAGCTAGGAAAGGAGTCGCTTCACTCACCATGGTAATGCTTGGACTCACTTTCTTCTCTGCAAGTATGTGGACTGGCGGTTCACTCGGGACAGGTCTCTCGTTCAACGATTTTTTCCTCGCCGTTCTCATCGGTAACCTCATCCTCGGTATTTACACTTCTTTGCTTGGCTACATCGGCTCATCGACTGGCCTCTCGACTCACCTCCTTGCTCGTTTCTCTTTCGGTACTAAAGGATCATGGCTTCCTTCTGCGCTACTTGGCGGTACACAAGTCGGTTGGTTTGGCGTGGGCGTTGCGATGTTTGCCATTCCGGTACATAAAGCAACGGGCATTGATACCAATACCTTAATTATCGTATCTGGATTGTTGATGACAGGTACGGTGTATTTCGGCATTAAAGCACTAATGGTGCTTTCAGCGATTGCGGTGCCTGCGATTGCGATTCTGGGTGGTTATTCAGTACTGACGGCCGTAGACAGCGTTGGTGGATTAGAGCAACTACAACTCATTAAGCCTGAAACGCCAATGGACTTCTCTATGGCTTTAGCCTTAGTTGTCGGGTCGTTTGCCAGCGCAGGTACGCTAACGGCTGACTTCGTTCGTTTTGGTAAAAAGCCCGCAAGCGCAGTCTTAATTACCATGATCGCGTTCTTCATTGGTAACTCATTAATGTTTATCTTCGGCGCAGCAGGCGCGGCAGCAACCGGTCAGTCAGATATTTCAGATGTGATGATTGCTCAAGGTCTGCTACTTCCCGCCATTATCGTGCTTGGCTTAAACATCTGGACAACCAATGAAAATGCCCTTTATGCATCAGGTCTGGGGTTGTCCAACATCACGGGGCGCTCAAGTACGACAATGTCTATCATTAACGGTATTGTTGGCACGATCTGCGCATTGTGGTTATACAACAACTTCGTTGGTTGGTTGACCTTCCTTTCATTGGCTATCCCACCTATTGGTGGCGTAATCATCGCGGACTTCTTCGCAAACCGTAAACGTTACAAAGATTTTGCAAATGCAGAGTTCCAAACCGTCAACTGGGCTGGCATTATCGCGGTAGCAACCGGCGTAGCCGCTGGTCACTTCCTGCCTGGCGTTGTTCCTTTGAACGCAGTGTTAGGTGGTGCAATTAGCTACCTCGTGCTTAATACCCTATTGAATAAGAAAGCGCTGAAATCTCAGGCCGCTTAAGGACACACTATGACAACCTTATTAATCAAGAACGCGAAACTTCAAGACCGAGAAGGTTTAAAACAGATTCTGATTGAAAATGGTCAATTTTCTCGCATTCTCGATAATGAAGCACAGATCAATCACCAAGGTGACATCCTTGATGCTGAAGGTGGCATTGCAGTTACTCCTTTCTGTGAACCGCACATCCACCTAGATACCACTCAAACCGCTGGTGAGCCTAACTGGAACATCTCTGGCACCTTGTTTGAAGGTATTGAGCGTTGGGCTGAGCGCAAAGAACTGCTATCAATCGAAGACGTAAAATCTCGTGCCAAACAAACATTGAAATGGCAGATCGCGAATGGTGTGCAACACGTGCGTACACACGTTGATGTGTCTGACCCAACGTTAGTTGCGTTAAGAGCGATGGTTGAAGTTCGTGAAGAGATGAAAGAGTGGGTCGACATTCAGATCGTTGCATTCCCTCAAGAAGGCATTCTTTCATACCCTAACGGTAAAGAGTTGCTTGAAGAAGCAGTGAAGATCGGCGCTGACGTTATTGGTGCTATCCCTCACTTCGAATTCACGCGTGAGTACGGTGTTGAGTCTCTGCATTACGTATTCGAGCTTGCACGTAAGTATGACTGCCTGATCGACGTGCACTGTGATGAAATCGACGACGAGCAATCTCGTTTCGTTGAAACACTGGCTGCCCTAGCCCACAAATTCGAAATGGGTGAAAAGGTCACTGCGAGCCATACGACGGCTATGGGTTCGTACAACGGTGCTTACGCTTCACGCCTATTCCGCTTATTAAAAATGTCTGGTATCAACTTCGTGGCAAACCCGCTAGTGAATATTCACTTACAAGGCCGCTTCGATGATTACCCGAAACGTCGTGGTGTCACGCGCGTAAAAGAGATGCTAGCAGCGAACATCAATGTCTGTTTCGGCCATGATGATGTGTTTGACCCATGGTATCCGCTAGGTACTGCAAATATGCTTCAAGTTCTGCACATGGGGCTGCACGTGACACAGGTTATGGGCTACGACCAAATCAACAACTCGCTTGATTTAATCAGCAAGAACTCAGCTCGCACATTAAATATCCAAGACAGCTTTGGTATTGAAGAAGGTAAGCCAGGTAGTCTACTGATCCTTCCGGCTGACAATGGCTTTGATGCCGTGCGCCGCCAAGTGCCAGTGCAATACTCAGTGCGCCACGGTAAGGTGATCGCAGAGACCCAACCAGCTAAAACAAAAATCAATTTGGGCCAAACCGAAGATATCAACTTTAAGCGTTAATATCGTCTATACTAGAGATGAAAGGAAGCTGAGATGCTTCCTTTGTTATGCTTGCCAAGCGATAAAACAGCCACTAAGTTAGTGTGTTTTTCGTACAACAGTACGGTATAACAAAAAAAGCACGGATTTCTTAATCTATGTGTGTACATCTCAAAAGACTGTGTTAACATGCACTCGCTCTGTTAGCCGGAGTTATTTAAGTTAGATGAAAAGTAAAAAATTGACATGTAAAATCGTTACCCGTTTTTGTAAGTAGTTTTTCCTTATTTCTTAGCAATATTAAATAATTCAATTATCAGCGCATTGCAGTAATGCAATCAACACTTTAGAAAATTCATGAATAAGGGACAAATTATGTCTAACACAAATACTGGCACTGTAAAATGGTTCAACGAAGAGAAAGGTTTCGGTTTCATTTCTCAAGATAACGGCGGTGCTGACGTATTCGTACACTTCCGTGCTATCGCTTCTGAAGGTTTCAAAACTCTGAAAGAAGGCCAAAAGGTTTCTTTCGAAGTTGAAAACGGTCAAAAAGGCCTACAAGCAGCTAACGTTGTTGCTCAATAATTAGCATTTAGCTAAAACAAATTTTAAAGCGCTGATTTTATCGGCGCTTTTTTATATCTGTCGATAATCTCTCCCCTTTTTCCCCACACTCCCCTGTACAGCCTCAGTGTCATCAATACCCCTTATCAACACCTAAACGAGATTCATAGCAAAACAAGTGATTTATCCAACCTTTATCCACTATTTATATATTTCTTAAAGTAAACAGATTCAAAATCCGCTAACCTCTAGACAAGTGACTGTAGTTAGTTTGGGATCTGTAGTAAAAAATGAACGATGAAGAATTTCAGAAATCCGCCGCCAATCTGAAAAAAGCGGTGCCTCTAATACCAATCTGGAAAATTAACTGGTCAGGTTAATCCAGTCTCTGGTGCACATTTTGGTAACTCTATCTGCACGCTCC
>NZ_CANLBV010000142.1 GCF_947488985.1 uncultured Vibrio sp. | reverse complement strand
GAATGACAGATACCACCTTAGTTGGCGGTATCTGTGTTGATATTAGAAAGTCAATGAGTCGGTTCGTAGACGCTTACTTTTTAATGCTCATTCCAACCCTGAAAAATGTAAAAGCAATACTAGGGCGTGTTGGCTTAGGTACTTAGCGTTTCTTCAAACACACCCAGCTTACGCCCAAGCCAAGTCGCTCTAACGGTATGATCCAAAGTTTCTTCACCACCTGTGACTGGGTGAATAAGCACCGACATATCACCGCGCTCTTGCTCAAGCCAGTCAATAATGCCCGATTCTTTATTGGCAAAGTGGATCTCAAACATCGGCATTTTATGCGGACCAACTAGGTGCTGCACCAGAGGGAGAACCTTCAATACATCTGTTCGCTCTGAGAGAATTTTCTTACGCAATGTTTCTGCTTGCTCTGCAAATCGCAGAGGAAAATAAATGTGACCGTGGTACATGACACCAACCCTTGGAATTATGATTTCACGATTTTATACCCAAACCGCGTTAAATAGCTAAATATAATATGCCATTGCTATGGGTTCTAAACCTTCAACAGGTCTGTGCTCACTCCATTCATAATCAAGCTAATACCGACTCCAGCCTTTTCACTTCACAGTTTTCTGAACCTAATTCAAGGGTAGCGTGACAAACTTGAGAGAGTAATCTCTGATCATGGCTGATGAGTATCAAGGTACAGCCGATTTCCTTACACACTTGTAAAATCAATTGGTTAATTTGCCTAGCCACTATCGGGTCTAACCTTGATGTGGGCTCATCCGCGACCAGCAATTTGGGTTTCAGTAGCAGTGCTCGTACCAAAGCAATGCGTTGTAACTCCCCGCCAGAGACTTCTCGAGACGTGCGTTGTAAAATCTCGGGATCAAGTTTTACCTTCTCAATGAGAGGCGCTATTAATCTTGTCTCGACACCGTGCAAATGACACACATCAAGCAGTGCACGTTTCAGGCTAATGTGCTCTGGAAATGCGGCGGGTGGATCTTGATACAGTTTCAACATCCTTGCGGCAGGGCGTAATGTTTCACCGCGCCACACTTCACCGTTTGCAGGCTTAACAAGGCCAAGTATGACATCCCCCAAAGTAGACTTACCCGCGCCACTGTCGCCACTCACACCAAGGATTTCTCCTTGCCTGATTTCCAGATCAAGTCCTTGGACTAGCGTCTGCTGGTTTCGCGCCACCGATAACTGATGACAGCGAACAATCACCTCGTCGATTTCGCTCAGTCTTGGTTTTGAGTACACCGATTGTGAGGCGGCAATTAATGCTTGTGTGTAGGAGTGATTCGGGGCGTTTAATATCGACTCTGCATCGCCTCGCTCGACGATCCGGCCTTCTTTCATCACAATCACTTCGCCACCTAATTCACGCGCAAATTCTACGTCATGGGTGATGGTCAATAGGGCCCCCTGTTGCTGTAAATGTGTTTTAAGCAGCTGGGTGATTTGTTCACAGCGCGCTTTGTCGAGCCCTTTAGTCGGCTCGTCGGCAATGAGGATTTTGCCACCAGCTTGTGTGGCACACAGATAAGATAAACGTTGTGCCATACCGCCGGATAACTGTGAAGGTATCTTATGAGCGTGCTCACTGAGTGCCAAAGACTCAAGTCGCTGCATGGCTTGTACGTCACCTTGTTTTTCTGAATGTCCTTTCACGCACTCATCCACCACGGATATTTGTCTTTGTCCTCGCATGATGGGATCCAATGCGCGCTGAGGCTCTTGTGGTAACAAACTAATGTGTTTGCCCCAGGAATCGGACACGGATTGGCAAGGGGCTAAACCGGGAATGGTGATCAGTCCATCACGCGACAACTCCGATGGCAGATTATCAACGATAGCATGAGCTAAAATACTTTTACCTGAGCCTGTCTCACCCAAAATTGTGAGTGGCTGTCGGTAAAACAGCTTTAGTGACAGGTCAAAGACTAATTGTTGCACAGCACTACGTACATTGAGTTTCTCGACGCTCAACGCCAGTTCACTAGCGGTATCAATCATTGCTGCCTCCCGAAATAAAATGGCAGCTTAGTACCAACAAAATCAACGCAATTAATGGCTGAGCGAGCACCCAAGGCGCATCGTTGTAATAGGGGAATAACTCCACCATCATTAGTCCTAATTCGGTTTCCGGTGGCTTAAGTCCCACATACACAAAACCAATAGAAGCCAGAGCCAACACGGTATTGCTTGCGCCAAAACAGGCGAGAGTGAACATATCCTCTCGTAACTCCGGCCATAAATGAGTGAAGAAAATGTACTTGGGGCCAAAGCCATACAGTTTTGAGGCCTCTACAGAAGAGCTCGACATGATTTCGCGAGTTCGGCCTCGAATCACCCGGAACACTTCCAACCACAAAATCAATGAAATGGCGATATAGAGCATCAAAAAGGAGCCTGGAATTAAAGCACCTATAAGTAACACTAGGACTAAACCCGGCAAGGCCAACAGGACATTTAAGACCAAGTTCATGGCTTGATCAAACCGACTAGCCTTCCATCCGGCAGTCACCCCCAGAATCAGACCTAACACAGATGAAGTGATCACACTAAATAATGCCATCAAAGTGGAGGTTTGGATGGCATGGCTTAACCTTGCGAGATTGCTGCGCCCGTATTGGTCGGTCCCTAACGGCTCTGCGATGCTTGCTGAGGCGAAGGTGTGACTCAAGTTTTGTAACAGGCGAAGGTGTGACTCAAGTTTTGTAACGCGGGGTCGTAATTCCACAGTAACGTTTCCAACATGACCAAGCTGGCAATCGCCACTAAAATAGCCAGACCGATCTTTTGCGTCATTCGCATCTCAATTCACCTCTTTGTCTTGGATCCAGCACATAGGCTAAGAGATCAACGCACGTATTAATAAACACAAATATTAAGCCCATCACCAGCGCCGCGCCTTGGATAACAGGCACATCTCGGCTAAAGATGGCATGCGCTAAACCATGCCCAATACCCGGCCAAGAAAATAGGCTTTCTACCATGACAATGCCTTCAATTAACATCACCGCTTGCATGCTGACTAAGGTTATCACGGGTAATGTGATATTCGGTTGACCGTGGTAGGTAAACACTTGTTTAGGGTTAAGACCTTTCAGTCGTGCGAACTGGTAAAAACCGGAACTGACCACTCTGGATGTGGCGTTTCTGATCATTCGGTTCGATACCGCAGCTAGGCTCAGTGATAAGGTGGCTGCAGGCAAAATTAAATAGGCACTGCTGCCAAACCCTGCGACGGGAAACAAGCCAAAATGAAGTGAAAAGACCAATATTAAGATCAAGCCAACGACGAAAATTGGCTGAGCTCGAAGGGTCACTGACGTAAATAGACTCATTTGATCAGCTAGGCCTTTGGTTTTTTTACCGCAGTACACGCCAATCGGCCATGCAATTAAGAAGGAAATAAAGGTCGCGACTAAGGCTAACTTCAAAGAGTGTCCTAGCTGATGCGTCAGCTCATCAACTACAGGGTTTCCACTGACTAAAGAGGTACCAAGATTGAACTGAAGCATATCTTTAAGCCAGTCAAAATATTGCACGATAGCGGGTTGATCTAGGCCCAGTTCCACACGGACCGACTGCGCGGCCTCGGCGTTGACATAGTCATACCCATAACGCCCCGCCGCAATGCGATACGCAAAATCACCGGGTAATAAACGCATCAATATAAAAGTTAACGTACCGACAGCCCAAGCCACAAAGCCCGCGTGGCCAATACGTTTGAATATGATATTAATCATTAAAAGTCATCTCAGAGATACGGTAATTATTTTCAAAAGGGTCGAAGACAAAATTAACTACTCGATTATTCACGGAGACTTGCTGGGTATAGAAAGTCACTGGAATTAACGGCATTTCATCGGCCAATATTTGTGCAACCTGTTGCGCCATCAGGGTATAAGCCTCTGAATTATCTTCGCTCTTCATGCGGTCCAATAAATCCTTTAACGGCGTAGACGACCAGTTCATGACGCCCCAATCCCCACCGCTATGATGTTCAAAATCGTCCAACAATAAGGCTAAAGGATCCGCAATCGCCCCAAAGTTTCTGGCAATTAATGCCAGCTCTAACGTCCCGTCATGATGACGAGAAGGGATAGCACTTGAATTATCGACAGTAATGGAGACCTCAATACCCACTTCTCTAAATTGAGCTTGTAGCGCGGTTGCGAGCACCGTCAATTCTGGCCGGTCAGCGTAAGTCACCATGTTAAGCTTAAATGTTTCACCGTCTCGCTCTAACAGTTGTTGGTCATTTAGCGCCCAGCCATGTCGAGCTAATAATTCCTTAGCCATAGGTAGGTTTCGAGAGTGCGCACTCTCGGCATTCAAATGCCAATCACCTAATGCAGGCGGAAACAGTTCATAGGCTTCTGAGTTTGGCACTCGAATAATATGTTGCGAAAGACCTTGTCTATCAATAACTAAGCTCAGTGCTTGACGTATGTCTGCATGGTTGAGAAATGGGTGGTCATTATTGAGTTTGATGATTACGGTTCTTGGTATCGACTCTGAGTGAACCGTCAGGTTATTCGAACGCTGTAATTGGTCCAAACTGGCAGGGTCTAAGGTGTAAATCAAATCAGCTTGACCACTTTGCGCTTGCAGTGCACGGCTCTCTGCTCTGTGTCCTGTCAAATAATGAGCTTGCTCAATTGCTGCTGGTTGGCCCCAATAATCGTCAAAGCGCGTAACATGCAATTTATGAGGTGGCGCGATCACGCTCGTTTGGTAAGGACCGCTACCAAATAGTTTAGCAACAGAGCCATCACTGTTGTATGAGCTGGGTGATAAAACGGCCGTTGAAAAATGCGCAAGTATGCCTAACAGTGGACGATACGGTTCAGATAGCTTGATAATAACCGTGTTATACGTGGTGGTAATCTGCTCAATGGGGACTTGATTAATGATGCCCGGCTTTGCCATCGCCACTTCAAGCGAATGTTTCACTACGTTCGGGGTGAGTTGACTGCCGTCATGAAATTTTACATCAGATCGCAGGGTAAACGCCCACTGCAACCCGTCATGACTTTTATTCCAACGAGTGGCCAATAATGGCGTGAACGTTCCGTTAGGCTGCACATCCACCAAGCCTTGTGCAACCTGCATACGAGTATATAAGTAGCCATCTTTGGACAAGTCTTGGCTGGTAAACTCAAATGGGCCACCAATGGTTAACGTATGCTCTTTGTCCGCCACTTCATAGTCGACAATAAACCACAGCACCAAAAGTGAAGCTAAAGCAATAACACATTTTTTAATCATGTCTTCTTTCCAATAGAACCTAAGTCGTCATTTAAAGTCATTTAAAGTCATTTAAATACTTAGTTGAATAAAGTATGCACAGCATTAAGTTTCTACTAGAGAATATTTATTAAATGGCTAATTTTAACTATCGAGTTAAAATAAGACTGAAAACTAAGAAAAAGAATATTCTCCCTCGGGTTTAACCAGTGCATATTGGCTCCCTTCCCTAACAATAAAACAAAATACCAACACAAATACAATATCATTTGAGCGATTGTTGTTTAAATGGTGTACCTCATGGTTTTAATGGCTATTTATTACGCAATAACAAGGGTGTAGGTGAGTTTTTTAGATGCGGGGTTTTCGTACTTTGCAGTTAAATTCGGGTGTGAAATACGTAGCCTAACTATTAAGCTAGAGCAGCTTAAATGCTTGATAAGTGAAGATGTGTTTTGACTATACTCGTTCAACTTGAAGATGCAGGCTTGAGAACTTGAAAGTTATCATTAATTCGAGATGCCAAAGAGCC
>NZ_CANLBV010000141.1 GCF_947488985.1 uncultured Vibrio sp. | reverse complement strand
CAGTTGAGGGAAATTAATGTCCATATAGTACCTCCGAGCAGAGTTACTATTAGATCAGAAATTTAATCAAATTGGTACTACTACGCCCATACCAAAAGCTCCATTTATTACTACTTAGTGCACTTATAAATACAAAAACGCCTAGCGTTTGCTAGGCGTTGGTAAATCATATCTTGCGTATGTTCACTAGAGTATTTGTTTAAGTACTCTGTCAGCTTTCACTCGCGTAATCTTGCGAATCAGCTTTTGAACTTCTTCTGGGTAGCTATCTACTTTGTCTAACTGCTTATAAGTACAAATAAGCTGAGTGTGTTGAAGAATGTTATCTACTTCAGCTTGGAACTTGTCAGTTAGGTGGTGATAGTTATCTTGGATAAAGATGCCGTTCTCTAGGTCTAATTTCCAAGCTCTAGGGTTTAGGTTATTACCGGTAAGTAGCATGTAGCGCTTATCGACCCAAATGCCTTTTAGGTGGAAGCTGTTAGAGTCGTGTCGCCAAAGTTGAATCGATAGATTGCGGCTTGCAATATGTGCTTCATTAGCTTTAGCAAAGCGACGTAAGTTCAGCTCATAAAGATATGGCAAGCCACCAATCGTTTTAAACTCTTCTTCTGGAGATATGAAGAAATCATTCGCCGTTTTGTCACCAACAACAATGCTGACCTTTACACCACGCTTAAGCGCCTTTTTAACTTCTTTAGCTAGGCTAGGAGGGAAGTTAAAGTAAGGGGTGCAAATGAAGATCTCGTCTTTAGCCTGAGCGACTAGTTGATTTATGCCTTGGTTAAGACGATTACGTCGTTTGCCGATCCCGACTAGCGGTGTTACAGCAACTTGCTCTGGCGAAACTTCCTGACCATCAAACTGGTACTGAGATCTGGCTAGAGATGCACGAAACTGGCGGATCGCTGGCTTTAGTTCTTTAGTTACTGGCTTATTCTTGTCTGCTAAGTCATTAACGGCACTGTCCGCGATCATCTGTTCATGTACATACGTAAACATTGAATCAGCAAGCGCTGCATTGTTTAAAACGTGGTAGCGATCGAAGCGATAGCGGTCATGGTAATTCAAGTAGATATTGTTAAGGCTGGCACCGCTGTATATCACGCTGTCATCGATGATAAAGCCTTTTAAGTGTAGTACGCCAAAGACTTCTTTACCGCGAACCGGAATACCATAGACTGGAATTGCGTGCTGATATTTTTCTGCGAACTCTTTATACATCGCTGCATTGCCTTCAGAAGACTCTGCGCCAATCAATCCACGCTGTGCACGGTGCCAATCGACACACACACTCACGTCTAATTCTGGATTCGTTTGCTTTGCTTCATATAAGGCAGTTAGGATCTCACGGCCAGCCTCATCATCTTCAAGATACAAAGCGACTAAACTAATACGAGTCGTTGCGCGAGATATCTCATCAAGTAGGCGAATTCGAAACTCTTGCGCTGATAGCAGTACTTCAAACTTGTCAGGATTCTGCGCTATGGTTGGCAACTGTATGAATGGATTCCTACTGGCAATCATATTGACTGTTTTACCTTAAAAATATGCAAAATTGCGAACTTTTAATTTTACCAAAGGGATGGCGTTAAATACTAGATAATCGAGGCATTCGCTAACAATTTTGCTGATAATGCATAGGAATGAGATCTTTTCCGCTATTCGAATAGCGCTCGTATAAAACTCTTAAACCATTTGGCAGATCTTGAGGGGCTACTTGTACGAATTGGTGTCGCGCGTAAAAATTGAAGAGATGAGCGTAGGCAAAGCAGTAATCGTTTTCCGTAAGCGTGTGTTGTGCACAAAAATCCATAAGCTGAGAGCCTAATTGCTTACCACGATGTTGTTTTGATATCGCCATACCGGTAAGTAAGCGATTATTTTCTACTGTACGAAGACGCACGACACCGCACAGCTCGTTATCCAGTAATAACGAATAGATCAGTTCACTCTTATTAGCTTTCCCTGTTGGGTAATGTTCTTTATAGAAACGCTTAACAAGGGGAACCTTTAATGGGTCTAATTGGGTAATGATGACATTATTCATTCAGTCACTGCGCCATTGGTTTATCTGCTGTAGAATGATCGCAGTGTAAGTTAATTGAATATCGCCATGCAATTCCATCTCAATGCTAGTTTAAAAAAAGTTCATACTTTTTCCATCGATCAGACGTGTGATGCGTTGGTGGAAGTGACCACTATCGAAGAACTGATATCGGTTTATCAAGACCCCAAATGGTCAACATTACCTAAGTTAATATTAGGTAAGGGTAGCAATATGCTTTTTACTGAGCACTTCGCTGGCTTGATCATTGTGAATAAAATAGCCGGGATTGAGTTGACCGAGACAGACAGCCATCATCTTCTGCATGTTAGTGGTGGTGAGGATTGGCCAAGATTAGTTGAGTGGAGTGTCGATAAAGGGCTAGGAGGTCTAGAGAATCTAGCCATGATACCTGGCTGCTCAGGCTCTGCGCCGATCCAGAATATTGGTGCGTATGGTGTTGAACTTCAAGACGTATGTGAGTATGTCGATATCCTGTGTCTGGATACTTATACAGTTAAGCGATTAAGCAAAGAACAGTGTCTCTTTGGTTATCGAGATTCTATTTTCAAACACGCCCTCTATGGCAAAGCGATCGTAGTTGCGCTCGGTTTAACGCTGCCGAAAGAGTGGCAGCCATGTCATCACTATGGCCCGCTAAAAAGTCTAGCAGCTGATACTCTCTCTCCTCGTACTATATTTGATGAAGTCTGTGCTATCCGCACAAGTAAGTTGCCAGACCCTAAAGTACAAGGGAATGCGGGTAGCTTCTTCAAAAATCCGGTGATCACCAAAGATCATTTTGATCGCCTGTTAGCCTTATACCCAAATATTGTCGGTTATGAGAGTCAGGACAGGATCAAAGTCGCTGCAGGCTGGTTGATTGATCAATGTCAGTTCAAGGGGGTGACAGAAGGGGGGGCTCAGGTTCACCCCAACCAAGCATTGGTTATCATCAATTATGATGAGGCTTCTGCCGTCGATATTCTCAAGCTAGCAGAGCGAGTGCGCCAGTCCGTCTTGACTAAATTCGATATTCGATTGGAACATGAAGTGCGTTTTATGGGGCGAGATTGCGAGACAAACCTAGATAAGGCCTTGGAGTCATTAGTATGAGAGAACACAGTACCAAGCTTGCACTATTGAGATGCCTTGCTGACGGCGAGTTTCATTCCGGTGAAGATTTAGGTGAAATGATCGGTGTATCACGCGCGGCGATCAGTAAGCACATTAAAGGTATCCAAGAGTGGGGATTGGATATCTACCGAGTACAAGGTAAGGGCTATAAGCTCGCTAGCCGTTTAGATATGCTTGACCAACGAAAATTGTCTGCTGTTAACCACGATGCTTCTCTTGAGCTGATTTCAATCATAGGTTCTACCAACCAGTATCTACTAGAACGCACTGGCACTCTCGAATCAGGTTCTGTTTGCATTGCTGAATATCAAGCTGCAGGACGTGGGCGTCGTGGGCGAGAGTGGGTATCGCCATTCGGTGCAAATCTCTATCTTTCAATGTATTGGAGACTCGACGCTGGGATGGCTGCCGCAATGGGCTTAAGCCTTGTGGTAGGGGTGGCGGTTGTTGAAGCTTTGGAAGAGATGGGCGTAGAAGGCGTTAAACTGAAATGGCCGAATGATCTTTATCACAATGATAAGAAGCTCGCGGGTATCTTGGTTGAATTGTCAGGGCAATCTGGTGGTGCGGCTCATATTGTTGTTGGCTTAGGGCTTAATCTATCCATGGATCCCTCAACTTCAGGCATTGGCCAACCATGGACCTCTTTGAAAGAAGTTTGTGATGGAAAAGTATTAGACCGCAATCATCTTGCTCAGACCCTGATTCATGCTTGGGACAAAACCTTGAGTGACTATGAGATGAAGGGGATGTCAAACTTTGTCGAGCGCTGGAATCGTTTAGATAACTTCTTAGGTCGCAATGTAAAACTTATTATTGGACCTAGAGAGATAGAAGGTGTTGTGCAAGGCATCGACGAGCAGGGTGCAGTGCTGCTGAAAACTGATAATGGTATCGAACGCTATATTGGCGGGGAGATCTCTCTCAGGAACGGAAGCTAATTTACTATTTTCTTAGTAACACTTCTTCCACCATGTGATTCGTCCCTTTACGCAATATGAGTTGAGCCCTTTCCCGGGTCGGAAGGATGTTCTTTTCCAAGTTCAAGCCATTGATTGAACTCCATATTGTCTCTGCTTTATCCAATGCCTCTTGATCCGATAGTTTGGTGTAATGACTAAAATACGAACCTGGCTTAGTAAATGCCCCCTCGCGGAATTTCATAAAGCGATTGATGTACCACTCCTTAATTTGCCGACTATCGGCATCCACATAGAGTGAAAAGTCGAGGAAGTCAGAAATAAACACACGGTGAGGCTCGTGTGGATAGTTCATGCCGCTTTGTAAGACGTTTAGCCCCTCAATAATGAGAACGTCTGGCAGGTCTACACATTTAACATCATCCGTAATGTTATAAGTAAGGTGTGAGTACACGGGCGCAGTGACATTTCGCTTACAGGCTTTGACGTCCGAGACAAATCTTACTAAGCGCTTGATATCGTAAGATTCTGGAAATCCCTTTTTACTCATCAAGCCTTTCTCTTCTAACACTTCATTTGGATATAAAAAGCCATCGGTTGTCACGAGTTCCACTTTAGGGTGATTTTCCCAGCGAGAAAGTAGGGCTTTAAGTAGACGGGCAGTCGTACTTTTTCCTACAGCAACACTGCCGGCAATACCGATAATAAAAGGTGGCGCCTTCTCTTTCTTGTCCAGAAACTGATGAAGGACTGAATTTCTATTTTGCCTAGCTGCCACATAGAGATTCAATAGGCGAGAGAGTGGTAGGTAGATCTCTACCGCCTCTTCCATTGTGAGCTTTTCATTGATGCCTTGAAGCTCTTTTAAGTCGCTCTCAGAAAGTGTCATCGGAACTAAATTTCTTAGTTCAGACCAGTGTGCACGGTCAAATGACATAAATGGGCTCATACAAAACTCTATAGTGGGAAACAAAACAGTGCATGGAAAATACATCAAGCGGTAGATAAATAAAATATCTTCCTGTATCGGATGTGGATTAAAGATGGAAACCTTGAGCCAAATTACCGTATGTAGGTACTTGGTAAGAGAAATTTGTATTTTTTTTCAATTTGCTATTGCAAGGTGGAAAATCATTCAATAAAATGCGCCCCACTTGTGCCGACTTAGCTCAGTAGGTAGAGCAACTGACTTGTAATCAGTAGGTCACCAGTTCGATTCCGGTAGTCGGCACCACTTTCTTCCTTCCTAATTTAGGCAAGCGAGAGAAAGTTCAAAATTTGGAGGGGTTCCCGAGTGGCCAAAGGGAGCAGACTGTAAATCTGTTGGCACTGCCTTCGATGGTTCGAATCCGTCCCCCTCCACCAAATTCTAAAGGTTAAATAGCTCAAGCAGAGTTACGTGTTGCGTGCATCGTATAATGGCTATTACCTCAGCCTTCCAAGCTGATGATGCGGGTTCGATTCCCGCTGCACGCTCCAACTCATTTTGTGTGCTGATATAGCTCAGTCGGTAGAGCGCACCCTTGGTAAGGGTGAGGTCCCCAGTTCGACTCTGGGTATTAGCACCAGTCTAAAGCTTCTTCTCCTTTAATAAAGAAAACCATTTTTTTGGTTGCGTGGTCTTATATTAAGCCACCTAATCCGTACCTAGAGGGACACCCCATGTCTAAAGAAAAATTTGAACGTACGAAACCGCACGTAAACGTTGGTACTATCGGCCACGTTGACCACGGTAAAACA
>NZ_CANLBV010000140.1 GCF_947488985.1 uncultured Vibrio sp. | reverse complement strand
CGCAGGCTCTTTGGCATCTCGAATTAATGATAACTTTCAAGTTCTCAAGCCTGCATCTTCAAGTTGAACGAGTATATTTATGTTGAAGACAGGATTATTTTAGAAACAGGATTTATGCAGGACGCAGGGCTAAACTTGATGATCAAATAAAGGGTACCTGTCTAAGGCGTGATTCTGGTTAGCAACTCTCACTGTTTTGCTTGCCACATGAGGCTTTTCTACATAGGCTAATTATTCTCTTTATCTTTATACAGACTTGATTGTGTTGGAAAATGACTAATATTTTTATCGTTGTGGTCGTGCTGGTGGTGTTCTTTTACTTTATTCAAAAGTATTTGGTGAAGCACGATGACACCAAAGAGCATGCGTATCAGAAAAACGGGGCGCTGATTTCAGCGCAACAGGCCACATTCTATAATGCACTTAAATCCGCAGTTGGGAATCATGGGGAAGTCTTCGCTAAGGTCAGCATGTCTCATGTTATTGTTCCTGCCAAAGCGGCCAACAAAAAAGACTGGTTTATTGCGAGCAATAAGATCTCGCGCAGTTATTTTGATTTTGTGGTGTGCGACCCAAGAACGCTAGAGCCACGAGTGATCATCGAGCTTGATAACGGTAAAGAGCTGAATAAAGGTAAAGTTGATCGCGAAAAACTGCTGATTCACGTGTGTAAATCGGCAGGCTTGCCTTTGATTGGTGCATCCATCAAGCACAGCTACCAAGTGAGCCGCCTGAAAAGATTATTGGCCGCGCACATCGATCTCATCGAGCCATCTCAAGAAGTTCGTTTTTGTAAAAAGTGCGGCAGCCCTATGGTCATTAAACTGGCGAGCCAAGGCGATTACAAAGGTCGACGCTTTTTCACTTGCAGCCGTCAGCCAAACTGTACTTACACGGAGAACTACAATGTGGTGTTTGACGTAGAAGAATAGAAGAATAGAAGAATAGAAGAATAGAAGGTATCGACACTCATTGCATTTAGTTGGACACCACCGAATCAATAAAAAGCCGAGCATTGTGAAATGCTCGGCTTTACTTTCAGCTCAGGTCTGAATTAGTACAGATTAGGTTAGGTTAATTAAAAAGCGTAACGCATGCCAACTTGTAGCTCATCTTCATCGTTATCGCCTGATCCACCTTCACCTTCGTCTAGCATATTAAACTTATAGCTACCGAAGAACGCCACATTACCAATGTAGCGTGCGTATTCTACGCCAATAAAGTTGATGTCGTAAGCCGCGATATCATCCGCTTCAAAGTAGCTGTAGGTCAGGTTAACCGTGTTATCACCAAACGAGTAACCCAAGTAAGCGTCTGCTGAATCGTAGTCCGAGTCTTTAACGCCTTCACCTGAAATGCTACCAAACTGATACAGTACAGCGAACCAAACACCTTGATCGTTGGTGTACTTGATCGCACCGATGTAGGCATCAGAGGTTTCAGTGCCAACTCCTCCATAGGTTTCGTCGCTGGAAGCGTAACCGACACCAACATCTAATCCAATTGAAGTGCTGCCTGCGATAACCGCGCCGAAGCCGTCACTTTGTGCGGATTCACTATCTGAATTGAAATTGCCATCAATTTGAAAGGTGATGTTGTCGCTCGTCAGTTCATAGCGTAAGACGTTTTTTGCTCGGTCAGCCGTCGACACCGTGTACTCATTAATATAGCCACTGAAGGTTTCTGCCATATCCGTCCAGTCGGTTAAGTAGGTCACGGCGTTATTTTGGTGACCATAGTAGACGTTACCGTGATTGGTTTGAACACCCGTATATAGGAATCGAGTGTTAATGCCAATATCATCTGATGCGCCATCTTCAGACTCTGTTAGCTCGAACTCGTACTTCCCAAAAAAGGATACGTCGTCCGTCATTTTTTGTGTGCCATTAACACCGATACGTACACGAGACTTGTCCTGGTAAGTACTGCTGTTGCCGGGACTTTTGTTTGCATCAGAGAAGTTCCCTCGAACCTCCGCGCGGCCGCTCATATTCAATACTGTTTCATCTGTCTCGTAAATGGTCGCTGCCGAGACAGCAGATGTTGATAGTATGCTCACCACTGCAATGGCGATATGTGATTTTTTCATGATTCATTCCCTATTTTTCACACTTGTATTTATCGCAAACTAGAAATTCACATATAGCATTGAATGCTAACTATTTATTCCTATAAGTTATGAATATAGACGCACTTTGCCATTATGCAAATTTCCTTATGCATTACTGTGCTGTATGTATCTCAAAAAGTTCATAGTTTTTATAGATTGAGTTTTAAGTCTTTATAGGTGGTTGTTCTTTAAAGTGTTAACTCGGCAATATAAATTGTTGGAAAAGGTCTGTTGCTCTATAGAACGATGCCGCATCTATGCATGCAGGTAATAGTGCAGTCATTGTCGTCGCTCAAGCACTATAGAAGTGGTAGTTACAAGTTTTCATTGAACGCTTGATGGACTTCATCCTACGTAGGTGAGTTATTCATTCGCTCGCGGTTATCTAAAATAGCGCGCTAATTAATCGTCAACATTACCGGATCGACTCCGTTAATAAATACAGACCATAGAATGAAAACAAACCAAGCTATTTTTATGACCTTTTTCCTTGTTGCGTTCGTTGCTGGTTGCACAACACCACATCAAGTCGAAAATCGAGTGACAAAGCAAAATTATCATCAAGTTTCGCTGCCAATCGAAAGTGATCCCTCAATTACAGAGCCAGTCAGAACTTGGTTGGGGTACGGTGAACAATACTTGTATAATCCAGAAAGTGATTCCACCTCTGTACGTGTTAGCGGTGATCAATTGAATACGTTGGTACTGTCTGGTGGTGGTTCAAAGGGCGCTTTTGGCGTTGGTTTTGTGACTGCGCTATATGACCAAGGTAAACTGCCTGACTATTCGATTGTCACAGGGGTAAGTGCCGGCGCGTTGATGGCCCCATTTGTCTTCGTTGGTGGCGAAGAGATCCCTAAGTTAAAAAGCACTATCATGGGTATGAACGATAAGATGCTGCTTGGCCATAAAAACTTTTTCAATGTCGTGTTTAAAGATGGCATTTCAAAAGGTGAGAGCTTTATGTCTTATGTTGCGAGTGTTTATGATGATGAGTTTATTGAAAAGATAGCCCAGCAGCACCGAGATGGGCGCCGCTTATTGATTGGAACCACGCACTTTGATTCTGGAGAAATGGTGGTCTGGAACCTAGGGCAGATAGCGGCAAGTGATTATGATCAAAAATCTCACCTTATCCACCAAGTCTTAGTTGCGAGTGCATCAATACCGGCTGTGTTCCCACCTCAGTTTATTGAGGTTGAATATCAAGAGGAGTCATTGGAAGAGATGCACGTCGATGGCGGATTATCGGCGCAAATGTTTCTTCAAGCAGCGAATATCGACTTCCAAAATATTAGCGATGCTTTGGGTTTATCCAAACAACCACAAGTTCATATTATTCGAAATGGTATGTTAAAAATGCCTTATGAGATCGTAGAGGATAAGGGCATGGATTTATTATCAAGAACGCTAAAATCGATGACGACCTTACAAAGTCGTGGTGATCTATATAGGATGATGTATCTGAGCGAATTACAAGAACTCGATGTGTCTTTCACTTACATTGATGAAAATACCACGGTAACTCAAGAATCAAACAAGATTTTTGACGTACAATATATGCAAGAACTGTATCTGTATGGTTACGCGAAAGGCCAAGAAACCACGCCATGGACAACTGAAATCCCAAATTGATCATGCTAAGTTAGTGGAGTGTGTACTGTAAGGCTTAGAATTATCTAAGCCTTTTGTTTTAACTAAACTGCGTTTTTTCAGTGGTTTGACGATAATTTGCTTGTAAAATAGGCATCTCGTCACGTCTTTGATTGCAAAGTGAGCAAACGATTCGCAACATGCCAGTTAATGCTTGCACCACCTGCCCATCATGGATATTATCTTCCTCGTTCTAAGGGAATGCGTCCGTAGCTCAGTTGGTTAGAGTACCGCCTTGACATGGCGGGGGTCGGTGATTCGAGTTCACTCGGACGCACCATTTCTTCTTTAGTTTTTATTACATAACTATTGAGTTTGTCACAATGGTAGTAATAAGAAATTAGAACATCGCCCGCTTAGCTCAGTTGGTTAGAGTACTTGCATGACATGCAAGGTGTCACTGGTTCGAGTCCAGTAGCGGGCACCAAATTATACGAAAGAGCCCGCCTAGTGTGGGCTTTTTTGTGCCTGTAATTCCTTGTTTTATCAAGTTCTTAGCCATTTATTGGTCCCAAGAGATTCCATGATGTGTTGTAAAATCCACCGTTTAAAGTAACACTGTTAGTAACACTACAGGAAATACGGATTGGTGATGTTACTATGGCTAGGAAAACAACCCCATTAACAGCGACTCAGATCTTACAAGCAAAACCTAAAGAAAAGGAATATAGCCTGCTCGATGGTGATGGTCTTGCATTGAGAATAAAGCCCAATGGTTCCAAATTGTGGCTCTTTAACTATTACCGTCCAATTACTCGTAAACGAGCAAACCTCAGTATTGGTAAATACCCATCTGTATCGCTTGCTAAAGCTCGAACCAAAGCGATTGAGGCAAGAGAACTACTCGCTGATGGTATTGACCCGAAAGAGCACCGTGATACGACTCTTAGAGAGAAACAGTTAGAATTGGCGAATACGTTACAGTCGGTATTTGATGACTGGATTGAAGTGAAGAAAACAAGCGTCAAAGAGCAAACGGCTAAGAAGCTAAAGCAACGAATTGAGAAGTACCTCTTACCTGATCTTGGTAAGCTCCCCCTTGGTGACATTACGGCACCACAAGCGATAAAAACAATTAAACCCATTGCGAATCAAGGTAAATTAGAAACAGTAGGGCGTTTGTGTCGTAACCTCAATGAGATAATGACCTTTGCAGTAAACACGGGTGTGATTGAACACAACAAGCTTGCTGGCATTGGTAAAGCTTTTGAAACCGCCAAGGTAACCAACCAAGCTTCGTTAGCCCCAGATGAGCTTCCAGAGCTCCTCAAAACAATCAACTACGCATCCATTAAACCTATCACTCGCTGCTTGCTAGAATGGCAACTTCATACCATGACAAGGCCAGCTGAAACTGCTGGGGCACGTTGGGATGAAATTGACAGAGAAAAGATGCTTTGGGTCATTCCTGCTGAACGAATGAAAAAGGGAAGAGTGCATACTGTCCCTTTAACAAAACAAACTTTAGACCTATTAGAAACGATTGATTTCATTACGGGGGATAGTGAATTCCTTTTCCCGGCAGACAAAAGTAACAACAATCACATCAACAAAGAGACAGCAAATAAAGCATTAGTAAGAATGGGTATGAAGGGCAGGCAAACTTCTCACGGTTTACGCGCATTAGCCAGTACCACCTTAAATGAGCAAAACTTCGATCCAGATATTATAGAAGCCGCACTTTCTCATGTAGATAGAGATAAGGTAAGAAGCGCATACAACCGTACTGATTACCTTGAACGCCGTAAAGTTCTCATGGAGTGGTGGAGTGATCATATCGAAGACGCTGCTTCGGGGAGCTTGTCGATGAGTGGTAAAAAGAGCCTTAAAGTTGTTGGTTAATAGGTACATGTAATTTGATTTCAGTAAACGTATGTTACGGTGTAACCGGTATCCTTCACTGAATTTAGAAGTCGGACAGGGCATTGGCAAAGGGTACGGATTTTCTGTTATGCATATAACCTAAATAATTTCAGATATATGTCATTTAAGTGAAGTCCACTCACTTGTAAGGTGTCAATATGCCAAACGTAACCACTCGCTTAATTCGTCTCAATGAAGTACTATACCCGTGATCATTGAAGGTGCTTGATTTTTAGTAAAATCAGGATCATGCTACGAACTATGATAATTACACTGA
>NZ_CANLBV010000139.1 GCF_947488985.1 uncultured Vibrio sp. | reverse complement strand
AAGCACTTCAAGTACTCCTGCACTCTGTTTGGATTCAAGATGTTTTGGACAGAGCGACGCGCATCAGCCACCGACCAAGGGATATTCCAAAGGTGGCATGGTAAAGGCACTAATCAGAACTAAGCAAACGCTCGATAAATCCGCCCCTTGTAGCTGCTAGAGGGGATAAGCGGGAAAGGAATAAATGATTAGTGTTGTGAGACCGGAATGGGGGCGTAAAGCCTAACTCACAGCGCAGGGCAGCCCGAAAGGGTAAGAGAAAAATCCCAATCTGAAAGCGACCATAAAGATACCCAAATCACTCATAAAATTGAGTCGAAATGGGTAGGGGTCGGCGCAGCCGAAAGGGCTGTCTTTTGGTTACTCTCTTTGTTATTGGAGTTCTTGTCCGAATTTAATCAGTTTCGTTAGACTCATTCTTTGCCCATTGTGGGTAAAGTGGTAATGTTTGAAGAACTTTGCAATGGCTTGATGTTGTTGTTTTCTTCTATCAAAGGCACTTCTGATTTGGTGGTACTGCTCCTCCCAAGAGCTACATTCTAAGCATGTATTCTCATCTTCATATGGCTCGTTTTCAGTTTGATTTAGCCATGTTTGTTCATACTTTTCTAGCTGTAGCTCATGGTAGCTTTCTTGTAATTTTCTGTTTTCTTTTTGTGCTTGGTTTAGTTTGTCGTGTGTCTCATTATAGAGTTCTACCGCTTGATTCCTTTCACTTTTAAGTCTTTCTAAGTCTTGTTCTAGTGCTCTTATTGTTAGTTCTAATCTTCGTTTATTCATCTTAGATAAACCTCCGTTATATCTGGTCGAAAGTGTCCCATTTCTTGAGATACCACTTCTAATGCTTTTTCGTAGGGCATCGAATTCTGTAGTTCACTCATGCGTTCTTGGGCGTAACTATGGCGTAGGCCATGAGCTCCTCCACTCCAATTTAATGTTCGATTTGATGCTGTGGTGAATGAGCTAGACCAACGGTTACCGCCGTTAATGTCGTAGTGAGTTGTGTAGTTCACTTCTCGATCTATTCTCTGTTGGGGATGTTCAAACCTGCGTTCTTCTAACCTTTCCGAAAGGTGTTTAGGAATGAGCACTTCTCGAATTAAGCCACCTTTACCCTCTACGGTGTAACGTTCGCCTTCTCGTCCAGAGAACTTTTCTTCGAGTGTTGGCCTTGGGTCGGGGGTTCGTTCATCGAGGCGTTGCAGAGTATGAAGCTCATGTGCTCGAAGCCCTGCTGCATGAGCGATTTCAGTGGCGAGAGCATTGCGTTCAGTTTGTGCATCTGAAACCATTTTTGCTTGCTCTGGCGTGTAAGAACGAGAGGTAAGTATTTGTTGATGTTCGGATTTGATCACATCCAACTTTTCTGTTGCTGAGAGTTTTCCCGTCACATTCTGCATCATGCATTGGATTGCCTGACGTTCCATGTCTAAGGTTTTTTGTCCTACTTTTACGGATCGGTCGGTCAAATACTGGTGTGCACGTTCGACCGTTAAATCTCTCAGACCACATTTAAACTCTGCATTGGCATGTTTAGCTACAATTGTTAGCCGTTCTTCGTAGTTACGAACGGTCCCAACGCTAGAGAGAATATTGCCTTGAACTTGTTTCATTATGTTAGCTGCTTGCCTTTCGGCAACGGCCTGCGGATCTACGTTCTTCGCAAATTTAGCCATGTTTTTCTAACCATCTGAGAACGGTAGAGTGAGCGACTTTGATCCGCTTATTGGTGCGAAGCCAACGTTGAAGCTCGGCTGCTGTTGCGCCTGCTTGATGCAACGCCAAGAGTTGATGGGTGTGTTTGTCTAGACGTGATTTTCGAGCGGAATAGGAGCGTTTTCGTATCGTTTTAGTTTGAGCTTTCAGGGCTGAAAGTTCAGATTGAACATCGAAATTAGACATGTTTTTCCTTGTAAGAACATACAATCCTAATTCATTTAGGACAGCGACAACTTAATGCCTATTCGCCAGTTTTGTGCAAAACACATGGATTATCTGACCGTTTTCCAAGCCTAAGGTCGGCTAAACATTGCTGCGTTGCAGTTTGAACTTAAGCTGTTCTCAGCATGGTCGCGAGTGCGATTTGAACTCTAACCGTTCTCGGTATTGGCACATATGTGCTTGGTATCGTGGGTGATACTGACCTTGCATTTCGCTATATCTCCAAAAATGGAAAGCGCACTTGCCAGTGCAGCGATTACGCCACCATAAAACTGATTCACATCGTTGTACTCATAATGAACTATGTTTGTGCGAAAATCAAACAGCGCCATTGGTGTGCAAATAATAATATGCGCCAATTTCATGAATACATTGATATATAAGCCTCCGCTAGGTTAAACGAAGTTCTAACCTAGCGGAGGCGCTTGCGCGTCCAAAATTTGCGAAATGAGACACGACTACTCGACTCTCCTACGCCTCCGGCGGGGAGAGTGGGTGTGTCTCGTTGAGAAAATTTGATTGGGGTATGGAGTGGCAGCGTGATCGAGCATGAATGTTCACAACGAACATTCTGCGAAGAGAAGAGCTGACGCGCTTCGCTTATCGCATCCGTGTACCAAGCAAAACCGCTTAGGCGGATTTTGCCTGGTACACGGATGTAAGGTTTGGAAATTAAATATGGGTGTTACGGTGGTATTCAGATTCATAAAGTAGAGGTGATTATGTTTTTTCGAGTTCTTTTTACCGCGCTGTCATGTAGTGCACCTTTCATCGTTATCAGTGACAACGTACCCCATTGGATGAGCGTTCTGGGATGGATTTATATCTTGGGGATGTTGTGTGTAGGTATCTTGGCATTAAAGGCTGAACAGATCATTGCATGGTGTGATAAACAGTTATCCAAGAAAAATGACAAAAATGTCCCTTAGAGGGCGTTTTTTGTTTCAAAGGAATACGCTGATTTTTGCCCTGTAAATCGCTCTCAAAGCGTCACAAACTTACAAAGCGTTATGGAAGCATATCGCCTTGATCAAGTGTCCAAAATCTTCGCTAAGAGCGTTTGAGGGGCTATGAGGGGTGTTTTTGGTAGCTAACTCGCGTGTTTAACATAATAGGAATAATGAACACCTCAAATTCATCATATACTTCGCTTTTGAAAAATTATTAGGGTGCAAATTATGGTTAATACAAAGGGTGAAGTTCTAACTGATATTTGGAAGAGCGCTCAGGAACTACAGCAAGACATTGAGCTTGTAAAAAGGTCTTTTGAACAGTGGGTCTCTAAGAATGATACGGGACGTAGCTCAGAAGATGCCGCATTTGAATCTCTTTGTGAGCATTATTGCTCTGCATTAGCCTCTAAAAAATTAGACCTGATTTTAGAAAACTGTTTTGAGAAGCCCACGGATGAAGATTGTGGTTGGGTAAGGAATTAAAGTAAGAACGGCTCCCGATTGGGAGCCGTTCTTCGTTGTAGGGTCACGCGATTGAACATAACAGAAATAATGAACACCGATTTTTGAGAGGTTGAGCATCATTTAGCGGAGGAGATTATATTTCGGTGTAAAGAACAACATGCCCTTCATTTACGAGTTCAAACGCTGTTATACCGTAAGGCTTTTTCTGTTCCAGGATTCGGCTTAAGTCCATTTTAAATATACGCGTAAACTTAACTGAGGATTCACTACGGTAGTGGTTCTCTACGTGGTAGCTTTCTGATCTACTATCCCAAACGATGAGCTTAGCCATTTTCCATGTTGTCATGTTTATCCTTAAATTTAATCATAGGGTCATCTTAGACGTTGCTCATGGAAAGAATAAATAAGGAGCTTTGGCGACCTCATCTATTGGCTTGTCAAAGCCTTAAGCGTCTATGTGACTTTTCTTCTAATTGGGGACTTACTACAAAGTAACGATTAGCAAGTTTATCTAAAGAGCCTCGCAGTTATCGAGCGTTCGTTTCTTCGGTGAACCAATCCGCATGGGGCTAACTACTTTGGTGTAGTTCCAATACCATGAGCTAAAACTCGTTTCATCTCGTCACCAGTTCGTGATTACTTTAAGAGGAGGCGATTAGCTTCGCTTTAAAGTATGTCGGTCAAGTGAGTCATCAATACACCGTCTTAAAGTGCTGCACTGACTAAGGATATGTTTTTGTCGTTGAATGGTTTGTTATAGGTAGTGACAAAGCTAGCCCACCTGTACTAAAATCAATGCGTCAACAGGTGATTTTTAGTGCAGACCTTAGTGTCAACTAGATTACTTCGTTAAGGGGGATGATCGCAAGGTCATCCCCTTTTTCGTGTCTGTAATTTAAGGGTAATTGAACATAATAGGAATAATGAACACCTCATTAGTGGCTTTGGTTTTTATTTTTTTTTCTGTGAACTACAATGTAGTTACGTTGTAGTTGTGGTTGTGATATGTCTTACTTAAATTTCCAATGGGATCCCAATAAAGCTGAAACGAACAAAAGAAAACATGGTGTTACCTTTCATGAGGCTCAGTCTGTTTTTTATGATGAGTTTGCCCGTGTTATTCCTGACCCTGACAGTTCATTTGGTGAAGAGCGTTTTATTATTTTAGGCGTGAGTGAGGAGTACAATACTTTGGTTGTTTGTCATTGCTATCGTGGAGAGGATGAGAAAATCAGAATCATATCAGCCAGAAAAGCAGAGAAACGAGAACGAAAACAATATGAGGATTACCGTTATGCGTGAACAGTATGACTTTTCTAACTCAGTAGCTAACCCTTATGTGAAAAAGTCAAAGAAGCAGATAACGATAAGATTAGATGAAGATGTTATTAGCTACTTCAAAGATCTTTCAGACAAGAATGGAGTTCCTTATCAGAACTTAATGAATCTCTACTTGAAAGATTGTGCATCCAAACATAAAGAGTTGAAGATGGATTGGCAGTAGCCACTACAAATCAAATTTAGACACAAGAACGGTTCCCGATTGGAGCCGTTCTTCGTTACGGAGTCATGCGATTGAACAAACAGGAATAATAAACACCTATCTTAGAGAGTAATCCAATGGTTTATTGCGAACCTTTCAAGAGTTAGGATGTTGCATCGTTTTATTAAAAGGAAATATTTTGACTCAGTGTAAATACCTCAGTGATGTGGATTTTCTCTTACGTCATAATTTGACATCTAAAGGGTATGAATTAACTCATCCCGTAGTGTTAAACCAATACCCTCAGAATAGTAAATATGAGGCTCTTGAATTCTCTATCGATAATAAGAAAGTTATTTATCGAAAGGGCAAACTTACACCAGATAGGGCTGGTAATTTTCTATCAATATGGAAGAGACCAGATGAAAACAGTACTGAACCTAGAAGAATCATGCCTTACGACAAGAATGATCTAGATTATCTTTTTGTTGAGGTTAATGATTACGAATCTTCGAAAAGAGGGATGTTTATCTTCCCTTTACCTGTTTTGGTTAATAAAAAAGTCATTACCTCAGATAAAGCTAAAGGTAAAATGGCATTCAGAGTGTTTCCACCATGGACATCTAGCCGTGGAGAGCTAAAAACTAAACTATTTTCAAATTCAGCAAAGAAAACTCAGCTCTGGCAAAGTGAGTACTTTTTATGGATTGAAGATAATAAAATCTTAGACTTTGAGAAATTCACCAAGATCTTCGGTAATTTAACGTAATGGCACTTAGTGCGAACTCAGATTTAGAAACAAAAAAGCCTCCCATACGGGAGGCTTTTTTGTTGGGGAAAGTCATGACCGGTTAAAAGGATCATTGAGATCAATCGCTTTTGGGATTAATCTCTTTCCCTAGATGTGAAAAAACCACCCTGCAAGGTGGTTTATTTCGGAATACTTAAACGATTTGAGAACCCGTTAAGTCCTTTCATGATAGCCATATCACGCAAGCACTTCAAGTACTCCTGCACTCTGTTTGGATTCAAGATGTTTTGGACAGAGCGACGCGCATCAGCCACCGACCA
>NZ_CANLBV010000138.1 GCF_947488985.1 uncultured Vibrio sp. | reverse complement strand
TCTATCGGATTTTTACATGTTGGTAGGATCATTCAACTGATCTGCCGATTATTGTCTTAACTGATCGGCATTAGTGCATTGGCTTCCCTTTTTATTTGTCTGACTTTCGTGGTTAAAGCTAAAACTGTAGTTCTCAATCATTTACTCCATAGGGAAACCTATCAAGCCAATGAGCTCACTTACTGGTTTCTGTTCCAGTTAGACTTAACCGAAGACTGACTGAAGTCTAGAGGAGCGCTATTTGGGGTCGCTTGTCTCTCTGTTGATGCTTGTTCAGTATTAGCTTGCTGGCTGTAATCAACATTCGTACCTTGAGCACTCGCCGTTTGGTTATCTAAATGGCTCGCATCTACGTTTAATGTCTCACCATCTTCATCAGACGCTTCTTTCACTTTCTTAGGAATCGGTATATTGCGCTTGTAGAGCTTATTAAGAGCTTTAATGATTGAATGCTTCGTAATAGCTTGTTGAGTGAGCTTGGTCATTATCGGCTTAGTCAGAGATTGTAGGCCGACCACCGCATCCACACCAAGATCCCCTCCGACCTTATCTCTCAGCTGTTTTGCCTCTGAATAACCGAAATGGGCGGATAAGAATAACCAGATATACGCGATCGCATTGCCGTGTTCACCATGGTCTATCCAAGCTTCACCTGCTCTGTACATCGCTTCGGCACTGTTCTTTTCTGCCGCAGTTTCAAAACAATACACCGCCTCACCATGATTAGCCTCAACACCAACACCATTTAAATAACTCATGCCGAGTTTGATCTTGCCGCCTAAGTGATTTTTTTCAGCAGCCTTGCGATACCACTCCACCGAACTTTCGGCAGAATAGTCAGGGTTGCCTTTATCGAGACACCAGTCGCCCATCAATAGCATTGCATCCGTGTTGCCGCCATTCGCAGTTTCTTCAATCTGAGCGTAGCCCTTGGGAATATTCTTAACCGTCCCTCGGCCAAAAACCAGCGCTTTACCCATCTCAAATTTCGCCGACATATCATTCTCTAAAGCCGATATCGCCAGCTGCCAAAACCTGGCTTGTTCCCTCAAGATCGGATCGTCCTTGCGCTTTTGACTCAAGCGTACAATACCGTACATGCCGTTGATATTATCTAAGTGAGCCGCCTTATCGTACCAATAGAGCGCTTCCTTAATATTGTTGCGTTCTGCCTCTTTAGCCAAAAATAGAATCGACGGCACATGACCCGTTTCAGCTTTAAATTGGCGCTCTTTTTGCTCTTGTATTCGTGCTTTCTCAATCGCTTTTCGATAAGCGGCAGCACGAGCTTTACGTTCTTGCTCCAAATGCTGCTTTCTTAGCGATAAAGAGAACAACCAAACGGCGACAAGTATTAACGAAAGCGCGGTCGCACCAATTGCGATTCCCATTGTACTCATAAAATATGTTTACCTCAGCCAATCACCGCCCTCCACAGGGAAGCCACCACCCTAAAGTGAATAGTGTGTTTCTTACTACAAGGACAAGTGCAATAGAAAAGCGTCCCACCTGAAAACTACATTAGTATCTCAGGAATAGATAACGATAAAAAGTCCACTTAGGCCAATCCGTATGTCCGCCATTAATGGTGTGATCTTACTCCAATATAGGCTATTTATACAACTGACTGATTACGCTCTAGTTTGTGATGGTTAGCCGGTTAACGTATTGCGCTGCAAGGCCACGCCTAATAGCCTAGCCGCTTCATCGATGAGCCTTACTAAACAACGAATAAACTGGTTAACTAAGTAACTGAGCAATTAAGAAAACCAGAAACTAACCTTGCTGCATCTTCTCCCAAATGGTCGGAGAGCCTATATAGTCTTGAACCGTAGTGATGAATTCTTTAACCAGCTTCGTCTGCTTACGGTGTGGATAGACAGCATAAATCGCGGTATCGATTGTAGAAATCGGGTAATCCGGTAGCAAGGTGACTAAGCCAAGCTCTTTCATTGAGGCATACAGGTTTGATTGGTCAAGGAAACCATAACCCAAGCCATCTTTCACACAAGACACCATGGTACGAACATCACTCACCTTATAGTTGCCACGAATCGTCAGGCTTTGGAAAGTGCTGCCATGCGGCTCTTCACTGATACGCAGATGATCGACCGTCATATCGCCATTGGTATAAATCACCGCAGGCAAAGCTAGCAAATCTTGTGGTGTCTTAGGTTCACCGTGCTGATTAACAAAATCGTTCGACGCGACCAACATGAAGTTACTGTCAGCAATCTTTTTCGCAATCAAATTCGATTCAACGAGCTTACTGAAGCGAAACGCGATATCAAACTGCCCTGCGATGATATTGGCAATCTTGTCGTCCAGTGAAAGTACGATCTGAACATCTGGATACTTTCTCATAAACTGAGTGATGATAGGTTGCAGATATTGCTGACCAAAATAGATTGGCGACGTAATTCGCAGCACGCCTTTAGGTTCAGACTGATAGGAATCTGCAATACCTTGAATTTGATTGATGGTGTCTTTCAATACATAAGTTTGCGCAAGAATATCTTCTCCCGCTGACGTCAAAGAAAACGAGCGCGTAGAGCGGTTAAGCAGCTGAACACCTAAGTCTTGCTCAAGCTTTTTTATCTGTTTAGAGAGTGATGAATTGTCCATATCATGCAAGGTTGCCGCTTTGGTGAACGACCCTTGTTGAACCACATCTAAGAACAATAACAATTGATTAGTATTGGGCACTGCGCCTCTCCTGCAATAAAACTCGATTAGCGTTCGTCTTTAGGGGTATCCATCACAACCATAGTCGTAATAGATTGCACCTGAGCACATTCCCCAAGCACATCGGCATGAAACTTCTTGTAGCCCGGTAGATCTTTGGTTTCGACTCTTAACAAGTACTCGTTAGCACCAGTGATGTTGTGACATTCCACCACCTCTTTTTCCATACTGACGTGTTGTTCAAATTCCAACTGAGCCGCTTTTCTGTGGCTCGATAAACCAATCGAAACGTAGGCAATAAAACCAACGCCCATCAAGCCGTTATCTAAAACCGCGCGGTAACCTTGGATGATGCCTTTGCGCTCAAGATCTTGTACTCGTCTTAAGGTCGCTGAAGCCGACAAACCAATTCGTTCTGAAAGCTCAATATTGGAGATTCTGCCGTCCAATTTAAGCTCTTGCAATATCCTTTCGTCAAATCTATCCATAGGTACTTATTATTGTGCATTAAGTGATAAAAGAGGAAATAAAAGCACATAATTGCCTCACTTTCCACCTACTATGTTTCTCAACACGTGAAAGTCATGTTCGGTCAGTCACGTCGTTCATTTTATTGCTGGAGAACCATTATGCCTTTAGAACAACTTAGCGCACTTGCCTTGTTTGCGTTTGTCTCGACCTTCACGCCGGGTCCGAATAACATCATGCTCATGACATCAGGTGCGAATGTTGGCTTTGCTCGTACCATTCCGCACATGCTTGGCATTGCTCTAGGGTTTGCAGCCATGTTGCTGTTGGTTGGCTTCGGTTTAATGGGGATTTTCAATGCATACCCAGTGACACACCAAATATTGAAATACTTGAGCATTGCTTACCTAGTATATCTTGCGATTAAAATAGCATTGAGCGGCAAAGCCAAAAGTACCGAAGCGTATAAGCCGATGACCTTTTTAGGCGCGGCCAGTTTTCAGTGGGTGAACCCGAAAGGTTGGTCAATGGCTCTGACGGCGATTTCAGTTTATAGCAGTGGAAATTCATGGTGGGAGCTTGCGATCATCGCAGCCATTTTCACGTTAGCTAATTTGCCATCAGTGACATTCTGGACGGCAGCAGGCAAGCAACTGCAACATTGGCTAACAACACCCATCCGCATCAAAAGCTTTAACTACGGTATGGCAGGCTTGCTATTAGCCTCAACGATTCCGATGTTGTAACCAGATAGCTTCCCTATGATGGTTAGTAAGTGATTACTAGCCATCAATTTCATTACAAGTATCCAATAACCTCGCTAAGCCAATGCCCAAACGTCGCCTGCCCGGTCGGGGTTAATGTCCATAAAAACGCTGCTACATTGATGACCAATGTCACCCAATAAATTGCCCTAAACGGCTGCTTTTGCGTTTTATGACGCAGCTTATCTTGCGCAATCAAAGCCCCCAACCAACCACCAGCAACAGACAAAATGTGCAAGGTTTTCTCTGGCACACGCCAGTTGCCATTTATCGCTGCTCGCTTGTCCTTCGCGTACACAAAAAACGTCACTAATCCGATAACCAAATACCACACCAACACCACTTTAGAACTTTCTACAAACAACGCAGACACCGCCATCAGAACCAGATAGGTGATAACGATTTGAATAGATGAAGACAACACGACTCCTTTTGGGCAACAGCTCACATACTGTATACGCCCTGTAAATTTTGATAAGGATGATCTACTCCAGTCAAGCTGGACACTTCACTAAGCGACTTTCCGATCTCCAAAGTTATCTATTTGAACTGTATTATACCAAATTCATTAAATTTCTGATCTAATAGTAACTTTGCTCGGAGGTACTATATGGACATTAATTTCCCTCAACTTATCTGTTCCACATCTAATGCTATACCTGTTCAACTTGGAGATTCAGGTTTCAAAACTTGAAAATCATCCGTAATCCTGGATACGAGTGAGCCTGCAACTTCTGGTAGCGTTACATCGAAAAAGTCTTTGATGGCTAAAGTAAATTCAGGCTTGGAGGAGAAGTAAATATTATTCCTCACATGCTCATTCATTACTTGCCAAAGCCGCTCTATTGGATTCAAATTTGGACTGTAAAGTGGTAAGTAATGAAGCTCGATATTGAGCACTTTTACCGCATTTTTACCAGTTCTGACTGATGATAGGCTGCGCCATCAAGAACTAAGTGAACTTTTTGCTCCAACGGGTAATGCTCTTTTTTGAGCTTCCAGAAGAAGCGTACGATGCTCTCGCTGTTTATCGTGTCCACGGTTGCGCCAATATTTTGAAGTGGTAACACACTGATAATATTAAGACGAGTTCGACCACCCGCTGTCTTAATCACTTTGTCTTGGCCTTTTCGTATCCAACCATAACTGAGTTTTGTTGACTGAGTAGAATGAACAGCATCCATGAACAACACAGGGCTTCACTGTCTTTTAGCGTCTTATTGTAGTGCTCGATAAAGGCTTGCTGCATCTCTGGACTAAACTTGTGCGGCACACCTTTTGGCTTCTTATATAAAAAACCATGGTGATGTAACCATTTGTTCATGCCAGTAACGGTATAGAGGATGCCAAACTCAGCTTGTACATAAGCGACAATTTGGTGGGTGTGAAAGTACGTTTTCTCAGCCAGAGGCTGATAAGTTGCATAGTTTGCTCTACAGAAAGTCGGCTTTGGCTACCACCGTTTTCAGGCTTAAATTTTTCAGAAAGAACATAATCACAGAGGTGACGAGCAACGGCCAATTCGTGAATACGAAGCGCTTGAGAAATCATTGTCTGACTCCAACCCTCAGACGTTAGTAAAACCGCTTTGATGCAGTCACGCACTCGACCATCACGAGTTGAATCGTGCATCTTTTCGAGTTGCTGTTTTTTGTTAAGGAGTAAATATTATTTTCATAGTACGTAGCATGATCCTGATTTCATCGAAAATCAAGCATCTTCAATGATCACTAGGGTATCTGTGTAGCGTCTAGTAAGTTGAGGCCTTATACAACTTGATAACAAGTGTCATCGACTCGACAATTATTTTTCAAGGAATCTTCTTGAAGTTCCCTCAGTAATGACATAGAAATAGCTACCTGTGACCAAACCCTGATATTGTATATCTTACGAGAATTTAGCATCACACTGCTTTTAGTATATACTCGTTCAACTTGAAGATGCTGGCTTGAGAGCTTGAAAGTTATCATTAATTCGAGATGCCAAAGAGCCTGCGATCTCTGGAAGAGTCACAGTAAAAAATTGCTCTATT
>NZ_CANLBV010000137.1 GCF_947488985.1 uncultured Vibrio sp. | reverse complement strand
CTGGCATTCATGTTGATGTGGCTACCGATGTATTGTTGAACGCGAAATGTACAGCAAAGATCAACACGCCCTAGTCAAAGATTACGTTCTAAACATAAAAAAAGGCAAGCTAATAGTTAGCTTGCCTGAAGGTTCATTTATTATGCGGTGAGAATATTCTCAGTAACAATAAAGTGTGCATCCTCGCTGAAAGATTGGAACTGCTCGACAATCTTCTGCATCTCTTGAGTTTGAATATCGTTAAGAAATGCCTCTTCAGAATCAATCTGAATAATCTCAAAGTAATCCCATGGTGACGTCTTATCTTGACCAAACATGCTGATGCCTTTGAAGACCTCGAACGATGAAACACTACTGAGTTTGTTTACTGTCGGTAGATCTGACTCTTTGGCCCATTGAAGATATTGAGTTTCATCCGTGGTTGATTTTAGGTTAAAGAACACGATGATGGTTTTAGCTGACATGCAATGTTTCCTTGGTAAGGTGAGTCGTCATATTGTCTTTTGCTAACGGTGCTTCTAATTCGGTTTGTATTTGGCGATTGGCGATATAAATACAGACCAAGGCGCACGCAATGCAGACCATGGCAGCAATACGCCAATAATTCAGTTCAATGGGCGTATTCCCAAGCCAACCTTGAGTATCGATTATCAGGCTCATGATCATCTGGCCTAAAATGGTGGCAACAGTGGCAATCGCGACACCCACCTTTGGCACTGCCGCAACCATGACGATCATGTAAAAGATGCCAAATAGTGCACCCGCGAGTTGCCATTTAGGTACCGATAACAGAGTTGCGTCATAACTTGGTTCAAAGAAGAAAATCAGTAAACCCGTGATAACGGTTCCCATACTAAAGGTCAGTAGGGAGCTTTCAATCACACCTACTTTTGCCCCCAGTTGACCATTAATCGCCGCTTGAGCACTCAATGCCATGCCTGATGTAATGGCAAGTAAAATAATCAGCGTCATGATTGTCCTCCTAAATAGACACAACAGAGAGCGAGGAATATGAACCCCAAACCAAGCAAACGCAGTGGGTTAGTCGCTTGCTTTGGCATTGCAAACCAGCCGAAGTAGTCAATTGCAAAACTCTTAGTGATTTGACCAAACAGGACGCAAACCATTGTCATTGCGACCCCTAAAATTGGCGTCGCTAATGTAAGAACGACCACGTAGATAGGCCCCAGTAAACCACCGATAAGCTGCCATTTTGGAATGGTATTCCAAGCTTTGAATTGTCCATTCGGTGTGAAGTGACGAATCACCCAAAGCAACGCAGTACCAACGCCAAAGATGCTCAAGGTGGCCCATAAATGGCCGACTTGTTCACCTAAAGGGCCAAGTAAGCCTGCCTCGAAAGACAAGCCCATACCCGCGATCACAATCATCACGATAAAAATAATGTTCATCGTGGGTCAAACAACGCAGCAGAAGCACGATTTGCATGAGCTTTATTTGCATAAGCTTTGCCGTTTGGATAAGACACAAGTTCTAGTTGCATGCCCCAAGGTGCCATGAAGTAAACCCAAGATTCTCCTGTAGTAGGGCCTTCAGTCATGGTGGTTGCTTTTCCGAGGACTGTGATGCCTTGGTCTTTTAGATACGCTACCGCGGCATCCATATCCTCAACGTAGAAAGCAAGGTGGTGACCACCAATGTCGGCGTTATTTGGTGCTGTTTTATTTCTTTCTACTGCGTCTGAGTATTCAAAGATCTCTAAGTTAATCGCTTTCGCGTTCATCACTGCGATCTTGGTGATCTCTGCACGTGGATTAACGTTTAAGTGATCTTTCATCCAGTCATCATCGGACGAGAATGGACCAAACTCATACGCCAGTTCAAAGTCAAAATGCTCTCGGAAGAAAGCGATAGCTTCATCTAAATTCGGTACCGTGAAACCGATATGGTCTGGTTTTTTTAGCCCTGGAATAGCCATTAGAAATCTCCTCGTTCATGACGAATTTTGTTGAGTGCGCCCATCGTCGTCGCCCCTTTGTTAAAGCCAGTGTATGCCGATGCAAATACGATTAACTCTTCAAGCTCTGCATAGGTCGCCCCTTGTTTAAGTGCCATATCAACGTGAGCGCCAAATGGATTACCTTCGCCCGTTACGTTGAGCGCCATTTGGTCAATCGCAAGGCTAATGAGCGCTTTGGTTTTCTGGTCAATTAACGGCATGCCCCATGCTTCTCCCGCAACTCGTACGGTCATATCGCCCCATACTGGGTTGATTGATTTGAGGCCCTCAATCAGTGCTTGATCATCCAGCACTGCATTCTGATATTTCTCAGTCATATTCAACTTTCTCACTTATCAATTTGGTTCGCCGCAGCGGATGAAGGGGATTATAGAGAGCGATGAGATTTGAAAAACCAGCGAAATGGAATAGGACTTATGCGGAATCTGCACAGACGTGCTGAGAACAGGAAAAGAAGCTAAGGCGAGAAAATGGAGAAGAGGGGAAATGGAAGGCACCTACACAATGACTAACATTTTTTTCACGCGCTACACCACATTATCAAGGTGGTGAAAATAGCCATAAAAGCTAAGGAGAAAACAATGAAACAGTTAATTTTATGCGGTGTTTTGGCCGCTGTTAGTACATTTAGTGTTTCAACCTATGCGGCTCAAGGCTCAGAGATAATCAGTAAAGAACAAGCGATCAAAGCGGCGCTGTTATCTTTGGATGTCGAGGTACTTGGTATTCGTCATGACGAGCCTGACAATCAATGGGATGTGTTTGTTACGCGTGATGATAAAGCTTATGAGATCGAAGTTGATGTGCTAACTGCACAAATTGTGGCGGTTGAAGAAGAAAGCCTTGCTGAAGTGCAAGCTGAACTGTCCGGAGAATTATCCCATGAAGGCGTTACTGGTGACGTGGATAAGTGATTCTAGAAGACCATTTACATTCATAAGATAAAACTAAGGCCTCGCGTTTGCGAGGCCTTGATGTGTGCGGTACGAGTGAAAAGAACCTGAGTTTAATTGCTACTCGGTTGTGTGCTACATAGTGAATACAGGGGACATGCCGCTGTCTTGGCCGTTCATTAATAACAAGCCAATCAACACGAGTAAAATGCCGCCAAAGAGTTGCAAGTAGTGACCTGCGGCTTTTAATGAGGCGTTGCTGTTCTTGTTTCCTGCTGCCAAGTAGCGTTTCACCAAATGTTTGCCGGTAAGCGTCATGACTGCAATTATCGAGGTCGTTAATGCGGTTCCGATTGCCATGGCAAAGGCGCTCACGACGCCCATCCAAAACAAGCCAACCATATTCGCGAACAATAGCACCATGATTGCCCCCGTGCATGGCCTTACGCCGATAGTGACAATAATTCCTGCATATTCGCGCAGCGTGGACGCCTGATTGATAGCCTCTGCATCGGCGACATGTTGGTGACCACATCCGCAGTCTGCGTGAGAGTGTTCTGCTGCTGGGGATGCTGAATTCGATACTGGCGCGCGAATAGTTATTACTGAGCGCGCTGCCACTGAGGAAACCGAACCTGCCGCTAATGGGGTAATAGCCTTCACTTTTAGTTTTGGCTTATTCATTGCTTTGTAAATGTTTTTTACGGCCTTCCAACAGATCATCACACCTACCAAAGTGACGAGAGCAAAGCTTAACGAGACAAACATATTAGCTTTGTCATTCACCACACGCATTGAGGCGCTAAATCCCCACAGTAATACGATTACCAATAAGATAGCGACAACAGCTTGTAAAAAAGCGGAGACAACCGTGAGTACTAAACTGGCTTTCGCTTTGGTTGGGTGCGTGGCTAAGTAGGTTGATACGATAACTTTGCCATGTCCCGGCCCAAGTGAGTGCAGCATGCCATAGATGAAGCTGAATCCAATCAGGTAACTGCCCGAGCCCCAAGGGTTCGATTGAGCTTCGTAGAGTAGGTTGGTAAGCTCAGCGTTGACTTCTCTTTGCCATTGGATACTGGAGATAACCAGCGACGGCCACATCGACCACAATTGATATACCGCGAAAGTAAGCAGCAATAGAGCCGCGCTACCAATAAGGTAATGATTGAATTGGAAATGATTTTTCTTCACTGAATGACAACCTATACCTGAACTTTTGCTCTAAATGAATGAAGAGCCTTATGAGTAAGGCGCTAACCGAATTCTGAACCCCTCTGGCAGGATAGTGGTGACTGCAATTAGGCGGCGGGAAGTGCTGCACAATGAAGCTCAACCGTTTGAGTAAACAGCTGGCCTAGAGTGTTATCTGGATCGGCGTCGGCAGGTAAGGACATCGCATAACTCATATGCTCAGGAGTTGGGTTAGGCTCAGCAAGCTTCAATTGACATTGCTTAGCTAACCCTGGAGATAGGGTAATGTCACGATGAGATAACCATGACATATCGACGAAGTAACTAGGGTCAAAAATCAATACGCGAAGCGAGTCGCGAGTCACCGGTTGTGGTTTAGCAAGTGGCAGTTCAAAAGTGAGCACCATCTTCGCTTTATCTCGCTCAAATTTTGCCTGCTCAGCCACCTGATATTTGATGAGCTGTTCACCCTCGTAGAAGTACGTAAAGTAGTGTTCGGACATCATGTTTTCGATGACCGATGTCGCAAGGTTTTGGAAGGTGTCTAATTCTTTCTCGGGAGAGAGGTCTTCTCCATCTAGCATATACATGGAGGTTATGGCATCAAAAGACCATTCCATCGAAAGGCCAGTGATCATGCCATTTTCTCCTTCAATATGGGTCTTCATTTCAATCCAAGAGTGAGGGTGGGCAGACAGATTTGGAGCAAAAAACCATAGTGCAAGCCAAAGGGGAATGCGTTTTATCGAGAGAAAGACAGTTGAGAAAAGGCTGACACAACGAGAAGGTAAGGGGGACAATACATCAATGAGAAAAGCGAACAGTTTCATAAGGGCTGAGGGTTATTTAAAATAGTGTTATATCATAACAAATATCGCGGTTGTATCTCGTGAACTTTATCGTCTTACATGTTGCCATTGTTTTTCGGTAAAACGTTTCAAGGCTAAAGGCATAAAGCGGTTATAGCGTCATTTAAGGCCTCACGTTCGCGAGGCTTTTCTGAATTGCTGTTAAAGCAGGTTTTTTTGTTGTTCTGAAGCCGTGGCTTTACGCTTTTTAAAGTACTTAATCGCTGACCAAGCGAGGTAAGCGAAGGCTCCAACGATAAGCGCAGAACGAATGAGTATCGGTGCATCGTGCTCAAGCTGGCTAGCGTGCGGCATGATACTCGCGAATAGTCGAGTGGTAAAAAGTAGTCCCATAACTAACATAACAATTTTATTCATGCGACCTTCTTCCAATTCAATACGTTATACAGAACAAGGTGTGATAGATTCAACATGGGATGAATCCAAGGTTCGCTCTGCCGAAGAAATTAGAATGCGCTTATCAAACCTGACCGTCAACGAGATATCAGCCCAAAACGCGCAAGCTAATATTCCGTTTTTGAAAAATTCCATTTTTAAAAATACTGTATTACGTAGGTTAGAGAGGTTTTTTAAGCAAAGAAGAGAGAAGAGAGAAGAGAGAAGAGAATCAACGTTGAAAATAGGCATGTCTATATATTCGCATGATAGCAAATAGCTCAAAATATCTTATTAAACAACATAACAGTTGTTGTGTTTATAATCCATCGCCTCTATGAAATATATCAATACTTTAGATACAGTGGTGAGGTCTGGTGGTATTATTTGGGTGTTCACTTCGTCGAATATATCTTGTCTACCACCGACAAATCCATGTAAAAATTAAGGTCATGTTCAAGGTAGGTATACTTAATACCCACTTCCCCCGTATTAAAATCAACGTATTTGGCGATGTCTTCTTGAAAGTTATCAATCACTAACTGTAACAAGCAATCCTTGTCTAATACATTCATACTGTTCCTTAATACATGTTGTTACACTAATTGCATATTAAAGGTGAGCTTTCAAAAATAATCAAGATACTTTTCACAATACTACAACGTATACTCGTTCAACTTGAAGATGCAGGCTTGAGAACTTGAAAGTTATCATTAATTCGAGATGCCAAAGAACCTGCGA
>NZ_CANLBV010000136.1 GCF_947488985.1 uncultured Vibrio sp. | reverse complement strand
TGGCAAATATACCCTTGGTTTGTCCTCACTATACTTGCATAAGCCGCCGAGCTAAGGATGTGGAGGTTTGCTTCAAAACCTCTACGAGGGGCACTATCCAACACCTCGCCATTGATGCGACGGGACTCAAGGTATACGGAGAGGGCGAGTGGAAGGTAAAAAAGCATGGAACCGATGGCAAGCGTCGAGTTTGGCGTAAACTCCATCTTGCAGTCGATACTGATACTCATGAGATCATCGCAGCCGAACTGACCTTATCAGGCGTGACAGATGCAGAAGTGTTGCCTAATCTACTCAAGCAAACTCGTCGCACCATTAAAGAAATCTCTGGAGATGGTGCTTACGACACTCGGGAATGCCACAGATCCATTCGTGTAAGGAAGGCCGTTCCTCTCATTCCTCCGCGTGATGGTGCTGCCTTTTGGGAACAGGGACACCCTCGTAATCGAGCTGTTGGTTGCCAAAAACTGTATGGTTCAAACAAGAAATGGAAACAAAAATACGGTTACCACAAACGCTCGCTATCTGAAACAGCCATGTATCGAGTGAAGCAGCTACTGGGTGGGAAGTTAAGTCTGCGAAACTACAATGCACAAGTTGGTGAAACTTACGCCATGATCAAAGCGTTAAATAAACTTACTAGCCTAGGTATGCCTGAAACTTGTCGTATGAACTAAGAAATACACGAAACGGGGGAGTGCTCTATCTATAAGTTTAATTATGCAACAAAGCTCTAGATGACCTTAGGTGCCAAGTTGAAGTTAAACTAGTTGCAATTATTGGAGGGGGGAGTAATACTAAAGAGGTAACCCTTTAAGGACTGGAGGAATGAATGATAACTAGGTTATTAACAATGACATTGATGTTATTTAGTGTACATAGTTATGCCTCCTTTGCGATGGTTGTACATGATTATGATTTAAATATATCAGGGTTGGCCTTGGCTTCATGTGTAATGTTGCCAAGGGAACTCCAAAGTGGGGCACCAGACTTTCTAACAGATGCACAGAAGGGTAAAGGTATTACTGTTGCAATAGGTGACGTGGATGGTTTTAATTTACCAGTAGGCTCTCAAGCATTGAAAGACGGAAAGTATGCTAATGAAGTAGTAAAAGCCATGGTTGATGCTCTGCCTCATGATAAACAAACAAAACAGTATATGGCTATCACGCATAAAGATCGATTGATTGAAAATGTTAGTTATCATCTTGGGAGTGGCTTTTCAGAGGGAAACTCTGAGGGTGGAAGCTACCTAGGTGTTTCGTTATGGGCTGTGGCAATACAAAATACATCTGTTCACAATACTTATCATGAGATGTTCTTAGGTTATTCCCAAAGTAATGCATCAACTATGAAGGGAAGATTAAATGATTCACTTAAGCGAGTTGTTGATAATAACTTAGGTGATGTAAGGTGTACTGATAAATATAATGTTTCCTCACATCTTGCCTTTACAAGAGTAATTGATCATAACACGGGTAAAGATGACATTGATACTTTCTTTTCGCCAGAAGGTAGTTATAACCGAGATGCAATATTGGGTTTGATCAACAAAGAAGCATATCAGGTTTTGTTGTTAAGTGATTGATTATGAGGGTTTTTCTTGTGGGGGGGGGATCTTGTTGCCAAGAGCCGTCTCCCTAAGAATCCAGCGTGCAACTTTTACTGTACTAGGCTCAATCCTCCATAAAAGCATCAAATGGTATCGCTACACTTCGGATTTTCACATGTCTTTCTATTGGCAATTTGACTATTTAGAAGAGGTTGAACTGGCAATCCATACCCATGATCTTCTGCCGATCAAGGGCGGTGAGTAGTCACTAATTAAACTGATTTGAATTATGATCTAATGTAGTTACAAAGTTAGCTATAAGTTGATGTTTTTTGTGATGTGATTCTAAGTATTTACATGTACACATCGATTGAAAAATATACTTGACATGCTTGATGTTTCATTAATCACCTTTGCTAACATATTATTAATAATATGATACAAAGAGTTTTAAAGTGATTTGAACTTGTTGCCAAAAAAAGGTAAACATATATAAGAGGGATAGCAATGTAATTTACCCTATTCCTAACTCTTCAAGTTTAGGAGTGTGAAGTATGTTTTATTTTAAATAAAATGTAGTATTTTTTGTTTACATAGGCTGATGAAATATGATTGTTTATATTAAGAATAAGTTAGAAGTGATTGCTTTTTTATCATTATTTTTTTCACTGTCTGCATATGGTTCTATTGATTTTATCGGTAAGAGTATAAACTCTGGGAATGCATCTAGTCCTGTTATTGCTTTAGATGAAAATCATAATCCATATGTTTTGTACCAAGAAGGAAATGAATCCAAAATAAAGAAATATAATGGTTACATTTGGGAGTCGCTAGTAGATATTGGAGATGATACTCCTGGATATAATACACATACCATTGATTTTACATTATCAGCATCAAGAGTTCCTTATGTTGCCTATAGGTCAACTAAAGATGGTGAAACTATCGTTAAGCGCTTAAATGGAAGTTCTTGGGAAAAAATAGGCTCAATAGCTAAAGAGTATTCTAGCTCATATCATATAAGGATAGCTATCGGTAGTGATGATGTTCCATGGGTCGCATCTTACAATACTGGATCAAAGCAAGTATTACGTTTTGATGGTAGTTCATGGTTACCCGCGGGATCATTTGAGAGTTCAGGGGCTATGCATCGTTTAGGTTTTACTTTAGACCCACAATCTAATCTTCCCTATATAGCTTATAGTGATCCAATATCATCCGCAGGAAGTTTGGGACCAGCAACAGTGAAGAGGTTTAATGGCACTGAGTGGGTAATTGTAGGAAAACATCAGTTTACAATTGAGAATGTTAGAGGTGTCGATTTAGCTATATCTCATCATGATGGAGCTCCTTATATAGTAGGTAACAGTACTTCTATGAAGTTTAACTCTGCTACATCTGTATGGGAGGAGCTAGGGGACTTTAACACAGGAGTAATTAGTGATGATTATAGAGTTACAATCGGTCTTGATGGTACTCCATATGCTTCTTTTAGGAGCGGGGATGGTCCTTTCGGTCCTTTTGAACTTAATATCATAGCATTCAATGGGGAATCATGGTCTAGCATTTTTGATCAGAAAATTGATGGTATAAGTGACCTTGATATGGTGTCAGGCAGTCTAAATAAGACTTATGTATCTTATGTTGAAAATGGTAAGATAAATGTTATAAGAATTAGTGAGTCATTACCTAAAGAGACGCTGTTTATTTTGCTGAATTAAGAGTTTAATTGTTTATGATTTATTTGATTATATATAATCCATACTTAGAGAGTGAAATTTAGGAGAAATATAAAGATGAAAAATATAGCCTTAACTTTAGCATTACTAAGTGCTTCACAAGTTGCTTTAGCTAATACTGCTGGTTGTGACTCAGTTGGTGAAAAACAAGTTAACAAAGTTATTTCAATGCAATTAAATAACTCAACAGCTAATGCCGGAGATAATTATGTTACATTTTGGGATGACCAAAATAAATTTTATACACAGTATCATTCTTTTCAAGATTGGCGTGGTCAAGTAGCATATAAGTTTATACAGCAATCTCATTTGACAGGTGAGCCTCTATATTTTAACTGTCGAAGTACAGGAGCAAGTGCAAGGGTCGATAGAATTGGCGTTGGTCCAAGAATTAAATAACTTGAACTAGGGATAAAAAATAGAAGTGAACTAAAAGTGGTCATCACTCCAATCTCTTGATTGGTATGATAGAATCTAAATTCACTTTCTTGGGTTCTGTCGCAAAATGTAGTGGCATAGTTAATTTGGCCACCTAGTTAGAGGTGCTAGAATGCACCTCGTACACAACAGGTGAAACTATGACAAAACGTATAAGAAGAACTTTCAGCCCCGAATTTAAGCTAGAAGCCGCTCAGTTAGTCACTGACCAAGGCTATACCGTTGTTGAAGCAGCTAAGGCGATGAACGTAAGCAAATCAGCAATGGATAAGTGGGTAAGGCAGCTCAAGCAAGAGAGGCAAGGTGTCACGCCGAAAGCTTCGCCGCTCACCCCAGAACAGGTTGAAATACGTGAGCTTAAAAAGCGGATTGCTGAATTGGAAGAGCACAACGAAATCATAAAAAAGGCTACTGCTCTGTTGATGTCCGACTCACTGAACAATTCTCGATAATCGAGAAACTCAAACAGAGCTACAGCGTTGCAAAGCTGTGTAAAGTGTTCGGCATTCATCGAAGCAGTTTTAAGTATTGGTGCAAAAGGCCCAAGAATTACTCTGCAGAAGAGAGCCACTTATGTGCCCTAGTTCAAGAAGCTCACAGCGTCAGCAATGGCTCTGCGGGTGCTAGAACCATTGCCAGTATCATAACGAACTCGGGTATCAAGTTCTCTCGCTACAGAGCGACTAAGCTGATGAAAAAGCTGGAGCTAGTTAGTCGACAACTTCCTAAACACCGATACAACAAAGCTGCTCAGGAGCACATTGAAATTCCGAATCATTTAGATAGACAGTTCGCTGTGACAGCCCCTAATCAGGTCTGGGTCGGTGATGTGACGTATGTGTGGACAGGAAATCGGTGGAGTTATCTCGCCGTTGTAATCGACCTCTTTGCACGCAAACCGATCGGTTGGGCAATGTCATTTTCCCCCGATAGCCAACTGACAAGTAAGGCGCTTAAGATGGCCTATGAATCACGTGGTAAGCCCTCTAATGTGTTATTCCACAGTGATCAAGGCAGTCATTATACGAGTCGCAAATACCGCCAAACACTCTGGCGATACCAGATAAAACAGAGTCTATCTCGTCGAGGAAATTGTTGGGGTAACAGTCCGATGGAACGCTTCTTTAGAAGTCTTAAAACTGAATGGGTACCAGCTTGCGGCTACAGTAGTTTATCCGAAGCTTGGAAAAGTATTGTTGGATACATCATTAGATATTACAGCCAGATTAGACCGCACCAGTACAATGGTGGACTAACCCCGAATGAATCGGAGAGGCAGTACTGGGAAACTTATAAAGCGGTGGCCAATTTTAGTTGACCACTACAGTATTAACTTAAATACTTTAGTGCGAACTCAGATTTAGACGCAAGAACGGCTCCCAATAGGGAGCCGTTCTTCTCTGAGGAAGTTGTCTTGCTGGACCAGAACAGTACACATCATTCTTAGTCTTAAGCTGCCTCTTCTGTAACTGAACATTCGTAAGCATTCTCTACAATAATTTCACAACTCGTAAAGATAGCAACAGGCCTAACTGTTTTGCCTTGCTTTTCCAGTCTAACAAAACCTTTTGAAGCCAGTTTTTTTAGCGTATCTGAAAGGTTGGGTTTTTTACGGCCTGTAAGCTCAGCTAACTCCGTAATTGTTTCTGGCCTGTATTCATCAATAACCTGAAGTAATTTTTGATTTTCATCACAGAGCAATTGAGCTACAGCATTAAGCGAAGTAAACCAGACTTTAGGTTCATCTTTTGAAGGCTTATATTCACCTTTTACTATCGCGATCATACGCTTACGTAGCATTTCTTCTGACATGACACCAATACGTGCTTTCATATTTAAACCCTGTATACGCAATTTATAACAGCTAAGATTTTTTCTTTTTAAGAGGTTTTAAGGTCTCATCAACTGAAATGAAAAAATCCTCTACCAATTTCTCCGGAGATTCAAACTCATATAGAACCCCTTTATCTGAAGAGTGTCGATGCATATGATCGTATGATTTTTTACTCCAGTAATCTTATGACGTTTAGTGGCCTTTACTTCATGAGCGTTGTCATAACCCATTATCCGCTTGTTATGGTTATTATGCAGTGTAAGGCGATAAGACAATCCATGTGGTCTGTCTTTGGTCTTCTCTACTTTCCATGCTTCAATTCGCCAGTAATAACCTTCAGGCTCATCAAAGTGACACTCTGTTCCATGGAGATCAATCAGTACGTCTAACCCTACTAATTCTGATTTTTCCATTGTTAAATCTTTTAAATATCAGCGGGTTGTACTTAACATACTTTGTTATGCTTAGGGTATAACTATAATTCATCTATACGTAAAGGTCTATTGAAAAATTATCCTAATGATTAGGGCGTGTTGATCTTTCGTGAGTGTTTTTTGAACAGTATGGTAAAAAGTTATAATTTGCTTTGTCAAAAGTAAAA
>NZ_CANLBV010000135.1 GCF_947488985.1 uncultured Vibrio sp. | reverse complement strand
GAGTACCTTTAACGATCAAAGTTAAAGGTTACGACGTTTATTGAAAGGATTGAATGAGTCGATTTAAAGACGCTTACGTTTTTACCATACTAAAACTTATCCACTCTTCTCTCACTGTTAATCCCCGTGATGTTTCACGGGGGGTAGATTCCACCTTTCCTTCAGCGTTAGCTAACCTTAAGTTCTTTTTCGATCAGTTTGTAGGTGTTTGAGGGGCACAAAAAAGCCTCGCTTGGCGAGGCTTTGGTTATCTAAATGTTCTGGATGCATCTCGATAAAAGTTTTCATGACTGCCCAACGCCATTAAGGTCAGGACTAACGTCCCGTCTTCATCGTAGTTGTACCCAAGCAAGGTGAGCTGCTTGTTCATCTTAAACTTGTGCACCCTAAGAAAAGACAAATCGCCTTTCTTCATCACGCCAATAAAAGGGTTTTCTATAACCTCTTTCACTGCTTTATCTAGATCTTGTTTCTGGTTTTTGTGTAGCTTTTTTACGGTCTTGGCAAATGTCGTAGTTTGCTCAATCTTTGATACTTTCGCTAAATTCATAAGAGGTCGTATTCCCGTGCTCTAATTCGGCTTTAGCGATGATTGCCTGCAGTACGAACTCGTAGGTTAAGTCAGGGTTATCCTCCATGATCTTGCCTATTTTCGCCCAATGCTCAATTTGCTTGGGGGTCGTTCGATTTAAAGCTGTTCCAATGGTTGCAGCTCTATCTACTAGGCTCTCATCAAGTCTAACGCTTGTAGTAGCCATATGTATTACCTTGGTCGATGGTCATTTGTTTGTTGATGCCAATTGTAGCGCATTGCATCATATGTAGCAACTTGCAACAAAAGCCCTGCTAGTGGGCTTTTTCACTTCTCATAAGTGACTAATGAACTTAGCCTCTAAGGTCGTGCTCTTCTGATGTATCCCCCATACCTGAGATAATGCATCATTTACTAAATTAGAAAAAGCTTCTGTCCAACCTTGAGCTGGCTGACATAGTTAGCTCAATTCTGCCCCTTTAGTGGTTAGAGCAGATGATCTACGTCGGCAATCCAATCTCCATTTTGCCTACTTTTTCTCATCCGAAATTTTTCAGGAACACCTCAGCACCAAATGACTGATGTCACACCTCTACCAAATGAAATGGAAGCACATAGATTATTCATAGTGATAGTAGTATCGTAACTTGATATAGAACAGTTAGTTATGAGAACGGATATGGCACTAGAGGAAGTGAACACAAAACTGGCTCAAGTAGCACTTGATAATTGTGAAGGGTTTCCATTTGAACAGTTTGCAAATGAGTTAATTGGAGCCATCGATGGCCCAGGGTTTGTACCAGTAGGTGGTACTTCTGATGGTGGCGCAGACGGCGCTCGTGTGGAAGGTTTATATACAAAAGATAGACCTAACGTGTTCTACCAAATGTCCGTCACAGCAAATCATAGACCAAAAATCAAACAGACATTAGATAGGCTGGAAGAGTTTGGAAGAACTGTAAAAACGATCATTTATGTTACCTCTCAAACGATAGGAACATTTGATAAAGAGGAAGAGGATCTAACTGACAAACATGATGTATTTGTTCGAATTAGAGATGCTAAATGGCTACTTTCAAAGATAAACTATAATGAAGCGACAAAAAAAGCGTATTACACGCATTTGCACCGATTCACAGACTTCCTAAAAGACCTGTCGAAAAGTTCACAACTTAAGACTAGTGAGAACATAACCCACCCCTCGGTTTATGTTTTTCTTCAACAACAAGTAGAAAACAGAGAGAAAGACAAACATTTAGTCAAAACTGTCGCAGATAGCTTAATTTTATGGTCGCTGAATGATACAGACCCAGACCAAGATAAGTTCATGACTCGGTCGGAAATCAACCAAAAGATCGCGGAAAACATCCCGTGGGCAAAGAATATAGTTGGGGGAATGCTATCGGATCGTCTTCGAGAACTGGTAAAGAAGAATGGCGTTGGGGGTAAGCAAGTTAATTATCATAAAAGAGGGGATAAGTACTGCTTATACCAATTTGATTAAATTTCTGATCTAATAGTAACTCTGCTCGGAGGTACTATATGGACATTAATTTCCCTCAACTGATCCGTTCCACACCTAACGCTAGACTACGCATACGCTATTTGGCTGTCTCTCATTTTGAGGATGGAATGTCACGTACTGAAATAGCAAGGATATTGATGTCTCTATAGTTTTCACTAAGCTTCCACCGAAACTGGTTTGGTTCGCGTTTTTATAATATCCGATATCGAAAACCAGACTATCAAGGCCACCGAACTGCTTATTAACATCACCTCATGAATCGAAGGCTCCGAATATAGCGCCGACTCAAACAAATAAGAGATCGCAGGAATCACTGATAGCATACAGACCGTCAGTACAGGCTTCGTGACCTCCATTCCTTTCTGAAGTAAAAAGAACGGGAGTACAAAACCAAATACAGAGAGCCCAAACACCTCGCCTAGACCCACTTCCCCGCCAAGACTAGCACCGGTTGAGAAGACCACACCCGTAGCGACAATACCTGATAATAGAAAACGAAATGCCAAGATCTCATCGATAGACAAATCACCCATAAACTTAGCGTTCGACTTTAATGAAATTAGTGCGGCACCGATTCCGGCCAATGCAGCTAAAACCAAACCCAGAAACAACGTTGCATCCATCACGTTGGCTTTAACTGCAAACAAAAGAGTTAGCAAAGCGATGGTGAAAGTCTGCGCCAATCTACCTAAAGTCTCACGAGTGATCACAGACACTACAACCACGGCCACTGCCGACTCAAATAGAGCTGCACTGGAAGCTGGAATATAGGTCAAAGCCAAATGAAACGAGAAGAATGCTAGCAATGTATATAAATTCATCTTAGCCAACGACAGCACCTTCTCCCTAGTGATATTCAGCTTTTTCGTAACCACTAACTTGCACAGAAAAAATATCGAGCACAAGAAAAAGGAGGTCGTAGAGAAAATCATAATCTCCCCGCTACTAAACTGGAAACTAACACGGGACAAAGCGAATGCCTGTAATATCACCGAGGCTAAAATAAAGATAAAACCCAACATATTTAATCCTTTATGCTGTTCTAATGCATTAGAGTACACTAAAACACACCTTTCACGGCGAATTGAAGATCATATGTGTAATTAAATGTAATGCCGTACTAGGGCGTGTTGATCTTTCGTGGTTAAATTTTGTTCGAGATAAAAGCGTTTTAATCGCGGCGAGGGGGAAGTCGCCTAGTCACTCTAAGCAAATCTCCCTCAACAAAGAGTAAAACGCTTTTAGCCGAACCCTTCGGGCAGCGTTTGCTGGTCATTTCTACTACGTTATCGGCTTCTCATGTAGGCTAGCTACACATCGACGCCTCTGCCTTGTATAAATACCCAGCAACTCGCTGCAAAAATCAGCTCGAAAGATCAACACGCCCTAGTAGTCATTGATAAATATATTGGATTGTAGTGGATGAGAAAATTCAGCCGCTATTACCTATCCACAGGGCCGCTCTCTAGGTTCGCATCGAAAAAATTCGATAATCATAAAGATGGTTCTATTGCATAAATGTTAAAATTTACCGCGAAACTGCCTTTTTCTTCCTAATCTTAAAAGAATGCATATCTGATCTTCCTAGCGAGTTGGAGCGTATCAGGGGACCTAAAAAAGGAGAAAAGTAATATGGTCGACGTCTATGTCAGCATCGGAAGCAACATTAACCGCGAACATCACATCACAGAATCGCTTAAAGCATTGAATCATCGCTTTGCACCGCTGCACATTTCTCATTTTTACGATTGTGAGCCTGTTGGTTTTGAGGGGGACAACTTTCTAAACCTAGTCGTCGGGTTCGAATGTGATCTCCCTGTCGGTGAGCTGGCTAAGGTTCTCCATCAAATCGAATTGGAGAATGATCGCAAGCGTGAAACCAAAGAATATGCTTCGCGCACGATGGATATCGACATCCTTCTTTATGGAAATCAAGTGGGCATGATTGACGGAGTCGAACTGCCTAGGGGAGAAATCACTGAGTACGCTTTTGTGCTTCGACCGTTAGTTGATATTGCCGCACAACAACGTCATCCCACTCTAGACATCACGTATCAGCAAATCTGGAACAAGTTCGATAAGTTGAGCCAGAAAACCGAACTTATCCCTTTTAAGCTCAGTTTCACTGAGTCCTTGCAACGGCTGTAAACAGAACAACAGGGCGACTGAACACTTAATCGTCTGAGCTTTATTGATCTTTTCTTCTAGCAAGCACGTAACTCTTCTAACTTCTAAGGATCGGAAACTGTTATGAATAACAATGCGATTATTACCATTACAAATCTCAGACTAAGAACCTTCATCGGCTTCAACGAAGAAGAAAAAACCAAGCAGCAAGACATCATTATAAATGCAGAAATCCATTACCCCGCCAATAAACTTTGTCTCTCTGATGATGTGGATAACGCACTTAACTACAAAAACATCTGCAAAAAAATCATTCAACACGTCGAATCCGGACGATTTCTGCTTTTAGAAAAGTTGACCAGCGACGTGCTCGGCATTTGTATCAACCATTCATGGGTGCGATACGCTCAAGTGAGAATTGACAAGCCCCATGCTCTGCGTTTTGCCGATTCGGTTTCGCTCACTCTGAGCTATGAAGCAGACCACAACGATAATTCATAAGGAGTGCGGCAATGTTCAACTCAGAAGCGGAAAAAGTAAGAGAAGCTTTGCTCGCAAAAGGGCTAGAAACCCCGATGACGTCGAGCGATATGAGCCCTGACCAGAAATACAATCGCATCAAAGGACTCTTGACGGAAGTGGTCAGTACGCTGGGACTGGATTTAACCGATGACAGTCTTGCTGAAACACCGCATCGCATTGCAAAGATGTATGTCCATGAGATATTTTCAGGGCTAGATTACAATAATTTCCCAAAAATCAGTGTCATAGAAAACAAAATGTCAGTAGATGAAATGGTTAAGGTATCGAATATTGATTTAACATCGACTTGCGAACATCACTTCATTACCATCGATGGTTTAGCACAAGTGGCCTATATCCCAGAATCCAAGATACTCGGGTTGTCTAAAATAAACCGTATTGTTCGGTTTTTCGCTCAGCGGCCTCAGGTTCAAGAGCGCCTGACTCAGCAAATCCTAGTCGCGATACAGACTCTGGTTGAAACCGACAATGTGGCCGTGACGATTACAGCCACTCACTATTGCGTTAAATCGAGAGGCGTTATGGATGCAAACTCGGAAACCTCAACAACCGCGCTCGGTGGTATTTTCAAAACTAACCCTCAAACCAGAGCTGAGTTTTTACGATGAGTGAAACGATTCTAATCACAGGGGTGGGGAAGCGACTGGGCTTCGCACTGGCGCAGGAACTTTTATCGGACGGATATAAAGTGGTTGGCACCTACCGAAGCCACTATCCTCAACTGCAATTACTGCGCGACAATGGGGCAGACTTGCAGCAGGTAGACTTTTATCAACAAAGCAGTTTAGAGGGGTTTCTTGATTACGTTGGTCAAAAATATAAGACACTTCGAGCCATCATCCATAATGCTTCCGACTGGCAGCCAGAGAGCAAAGAGAACCCCAGTGAAAATGCATTACAAATCATCAACCAGATGATGACGGTTCACACGACCGTGCCTTATCTGGTTAATTTAACGCTCAAAGACCAACTAATGTCTGGCGACAGAACATCGGACATCATTCACATCAGTGATTATGTTGCCGAAAAAGGCAGTAAAAAACACATTGCTTATGCGGCCAGTAAAGCCGCCCTCAACAACCTGACGCTGTCGTTCTCAGCGATGCTGGCTCCCAAGGTGAAAGTTAATACCATCTCTCCTGCCATGATCAAATTCAATGAACATGATGACGAGGCGTACAAGATCAAAGCACTACAAAAAGCCCTGATCCCCACAGAGGCGGGCTTTGAAGAAGTGATAGATGGCATCAAGTTTGTTTTGGCCAGTCACTACATGACAGGAAGGACTTTGCACCTTGATGGCGGCCGCCATTTGAAGTAATACCAATCACAGTAAGTGATCAGAAATAGCGCAGGAAAAAGCTTGATAACAAGGCAGTATTTTCGGTAAGTATTTGTTATAAAATCAAAAATTCTAACGCGGTTATCGAGCGTTTTAACCAGCTAGGGTGACCAATTATTGACTACGATTGGTACAAAGCCCATGTGTTGTGGGCTTAGTCAGCCACCACTCGGTGCGATTTAACTACCGCTATGTTTTTATTAACCAGTATATCTGTTTAACCGGTAATAAAACTCGAGGTATTCGCTTTTAGTTGGTTAGTTTGGGTAGAAATTTGGTCACTGAACGTCTGACAATCTTTTAGCGCTTCCATGTTAGCGTTCGCTATTTGTGCAAGATTGGAGACTTGTGATCCCACCTCTTCCATGACACAACTTTGCTCTTCTAATGCCGCAGCAATGGATTCCGTATTGCCCTCTACATCAATGGTACTGTCAACTATGGTTTTGTTGCTTAATTCAGATAGAAGACATGCCTGGTCCATAGTTGCCTAATTCTTAAACAATGCACTGAGTTTC
>NZ_CANLBV010000134.1 GCF_947488985.1 uncultured Vibrio sp. | reverse complement strand
TGGTGAAGCCATTTGTTCATACCAGAGACAGTATAATCAAGTCCAAATGTCTCTTTAACGTAGGCGACAATTTGATGAGTATGAGAATAGGTTTTCTCCGTCAAATGCTCGATTAGGTGGATGGTTTGATTAGCAGAAAGCTTGCTTTGACTTCCGCCATTTTCAGGCTTAATAAGGGTCAGAACTATTTGAAGGCGTTTAATCACGAAGCTCCTCACCGTTGAAACAGAGGTCTAGATAGAGATGAGCTAAGCTAACAGCCAAGGCGGGATTGTGTTAATCACTGTTGATGAATGAAACCCTGCATCAGCGACGAACCATTGAGAAACAAAGAGGAAGAAAAGCCAGTCTCGAAATGGTGAAAGTTGTTTTCATCGATTGCTAAGGGCTCTATTATTTTGCAGTATCAACGCCAAATCTGCGCATTTTAAAATGTAATGACTTTCTGTTCACACTACACTATTTGTAACCTCACTACGTTAGACGACACTATGAAATTAGACAAAACAACCGAACAAGTGCAACAAGACATTCTGACCTTTTCTGACCGATTACATCAGTCTGGCTGTGCTCCTTATTCTGTCGCTAAATACACTCAGGCGTACGCCAAACGTCATGATATTGATATTTCTATTGACGTGACGCCCACGAAAATCATCACTATTTTTGAACAGCCTACTCAAAAAGTCGTCATGCAGACAAAAGCGCCACCGTCGGTTAACTTACAAATCCTCGTCAGCACCTTAAAATCATTATCACTAAAACCATATGATAAAAATCCAGCCCAATACTCAAGTTGGGTCCTTTGCTTAGCCAATGTCTTACTGCCTCCGTGCTACTTAATGTTAGTGGGAACCACCTATTTTGCTGTCGGCATCTCGGCGATTTTAGGTCTGATTGCGTGGTTAACCCAGAGCACTTTTACAGGCCGACGCGCGATTTTAACCGAGTTTTTTGTCGCCCTTATTTCAAGCTTATTGGTTGGATTACTGACGTTTTATGTTCCACAATTACCGGTTCTCGCCTTATGTATTTCATCGATCGTTCTGTTTATACCTGGATTAACCGTAACCAATGCATTAGCCAGTTTGGCATTAAATGACTTTCGTTCCGGTATTGAATTTATGGCCCAAAGCACCCTTGTCGTGATCAAGATTCTCATTGGCGTGATACTGGGGTTGAGCTTATCGAGCTTAGCCGGTGACGCAACCACAGTGCCTTTTGTTAATGAGATCCCTTTAAGCTTGCACATTTTGGCCCTTATTGGAATTTCCGTGGCGATCGGCATCATTTTCAATGCCAGTATGAAGGACATTATCATTGGCCTACCGGCTGCGGCGATTGGGATGTGGGGACCGCACTGGTTTACCTCTGACTGGGTAGTTGGCACTTGGATCAGTACCATACTCATTACCTTGTATGGCTTGTTGGCTGGACGTATACGCAAAATCCCTGCCTTGGTCTACATCATTCAAGGGATCATTATTTTGGTACCGGGAAGCCGCATCATTGTCGGTGCCAGTGAGTCCTTCTTTGCTACCGCTATTCTCCCTATCCCCAACATTGGATTGTCGGCGCTACTAATGTTTAGTGCTATTGTCGCGGGGCAAATCATGGTGTATTCAATTTTTGGTGACCAATTGCTTGTTCGCTATAAAGGTGAATAATACCAATCGTAGTAAATAACGGGTCAGCCTAGTAGGGTAAAACACTCGACAGCAGCGTTTTCCCTGCACTATTTCTGATCACTGACTTACTGTGATTGGTATAACTTTAGTCTTTGGGTAGCTTTGAGAACAAAAAAACCGATAGCAATTTCCTATCGGTTTTTTTTAATCAAATAGATTGCTCACATCAATCATTGTAAGTCAGCGATCATTTGTTTTAACAAACTAAGATGACCCATTATTCACCCAGAGTGGCATTACATCTTGATGTCACGGCGAACAGGTTCACCGGCCATCATAGTAAGATCAATCGTCTCATTCTCAATGACAGATTGACCATTAACTAGCAAGTGCGTCATGCCCACTGACAATGCGTTTGGCTCGGTGAATGTCGCCATATCTTTAAACTTAGCAAGGTCAAATATTGCAATATCAGCATCTTTACCCACTTGAATACGACCTTTATTGCGCATTTGAGGTATCGCATCTTGGGTAATGCGACAGGCATTTAAGCTGGTACGTTCCATCGCTTCAACTAACGAAACACTCTTGTATTGGGTCACGTATTTATTAACAAAACGCGCGAAACAAGCTACTGAGCGCGGGTGAGCAAACGCATCACTTGGTAACGGCCAAACATCACCTTCGATTAATTTACCTTTCGAGTCCATCCAAGGCATTGCATCAGAGGCAATTGCAGCACCAGGGAATAGCACTGAACGGTCCATCATGCGTAACTCTTCTTTGTTATCATCTGGTTTTAAGAAGTGGATAACAATGATTTCACCTGGGTTCGTTTCACGCAGTTCATCAATTTTACTTTGCGTCATCGGAACACCGTTTGCTTCCATGTAGCTTGCATCAGGTACACCAAAACGGTCGATCCAATTTTCACCAGCAAACAGTGCTGCACCAACCGCTGTTGAACCCGCGCCATATGGATAAGCTTCGGTCGTAACCGGTAAACCTTTATCAACCGCTTCTTGTACAAGATCAGCACAGTCATCGATATCACGCACAGAGGTACTGTTGAGATGACAAATGTGCATGTGTGCGCCAGTGGTTGCCGCTAAGCTGATTAGCTCTTGGTAAGCTTCAAAGCTAGATTTTGGCTCTGTACCGTTTGCGTAACGTACGTGTGTGTAAGTAGGGACTTCGTACCGTTTTGCCAGTTTTGCAACTTGGTAATATTCTTTATGGCCGTAACCTGGTGCATAACCGGCATTAACACCGATGCCTAGACCACCTTCTTTAAGGCCTTGCTCTACATCTTTAAGAATGCTTTGTAATTCGTCATCGGTCGCAATTTCTGTTTGCCAGTTCTTTTTAGCAAAAGCGCCTTGGAACCAAGTAATAGTGCCATCGGCAGGTGGCATATCCGCTTCTTTTGCCATAATACGAGCATAAGTCCACGCAACAGACGCACCGTAGTTTATTGGGCGACCTTCTGCGGCTGTGTCGTCATAGAACTTACCGATCGGCAATAGACCTGATTCCATTTCAAGTGCCGTTGTTACACCATCAAATGCTTGCGCACGTGCAGCAGGAAGTTGCTGGCCATGAGCATGAATATCGATAAAGCCCGGCGCGACAATTAAACCCGTCGCGTCTATGACTTTTGAGCCCTCCAATTCATCTTTAGAGACAGCAGCGATACGCTTACCTTTAAGACCGACGTTACGGATAGCATCTAAACCAGTTTCAGGATCAACCACGCGCCCATTTTTAATCACCACATCGAATGGGCCTTTTTCGTTTGGCATCAATAGCGGTTTGGTCGCCATTTTATCGGCTTCAGCATAGACAACAGACGCAAATGGAAGTGCCGCCGCACCGACCGCTAATTTTTGCAACGTTTTACGTTTGTTGTGATCAACTTCAGTGAGTTCTACAGGGTCGTTTTCTAGTTTCGACATCATTTTTCCTTAATAACATATTACTCAGCTATACCTTTAGAATAGCCTTTATTTAGATAACAAGTGCCTCTAACTTTTTGCGCATGGTATCCATATCTAGCCCACCTTTAGGGCCAATAAACACGAGTCGCGTCGCTTTTGTTTCCTCTGCTTGCCAAGCATCACCAACAGTGACGTTAGCGCGTTGGCCTGTGCACTGGAAGATACAGCGATGCTCTGGGCGGTCTGAAAGATTCAAAATGCCTTTCATTCGATAAGCATCGACAGAGAACTGCTGCAATAATGGGTACAGCGCTTGCAGTGAAAGGGCTTTGTCCGTCTCAAAACTGAATGTTTCAAAATTATGATTTATATGGTCGTGATCGCAGTGCTCATCGTTACAGTCGTGATGATGACAAGCTTGCTCTGTTTTTTGTGTGGTTACTTGTAGTCTTTCTGGCACTTCAAATAAAATAGGTAAGTCTACTTGAGCAAATTCCATTTCAACTAGTTTTGCAAAAGGTGCTTGTGTTTGGCACCACTTTTTCACATCTGCCAGCTCTTGCTCTTCAACAAGGTCTACTTTATTAACTAATACGATATCGGCCACTTGAATTTGTTGCTCAGCTAAGTCTACCATAGAGCCTTCTAAGCCTAATATGTTTTTAGCATCAATAGTGGTGATAATTGCATTGAGTGGTGCGTGCTGTTGTAAATCAGGGTCTTCAAATTTTGATGCCACTTCTTTAGGCTCTGCAATACCTGATGTTTCAACAATAATATGATCTGGACGCTCTTCTAATGCGAGTAAACGCATCACTGAAACCACAAGGCCTTCAGCAAGGTTACAACAGATACAACCATTCTCTAGGCTGATCATATTTTCACTTTCAGATTTTACTAACTCGGCATCAACATTGATGGAACCAAAGTCATTCACAATCACAGCCATGCGCATTCCATTTGCATTGGTTAGGATATGGTTTAGTAGGGTAGTTTTCCCTGCTCCTAAAAATCCGGCTAAAATTGTTACTGGAATAGGCTTCTTGCTCATAGCATGTTCTCTTTTGGTTTTCGTTGTCTATATTTATACCAATCGTAGTAAATAACGGGTCATCCTAACGGGTTAAAACACTCGATAACGGCGTTAGAATCACACCTCATCGAAAAATTCTGTCTGGTTGTCCAGCGTTTTTCCGGCGCTATTTCTGATCACTTACTTACTGTGATTGGTATTACTCGGTAAGCAATAAAAAAGGTTGAGCTAAATGCCCAACCTTTTAAGTCAGGATAACTTAGCCCGTAACTTTGTTGCGAACCGCTTCACCTGGGTTTGAATCTAGCAGCATTTCACCAGCTTCAATGATAGGCGTACCATTAACCAGTACGTATTCCATACCCGTTGAAAGCGCATTTGGTTTCTCAAATGTAGCAACCGCTTTTACTTCATCAAGTTTAAAAAGAACTAAATCTGCATCTTTACCAACTTGAACACGGCCTTTGTTTAACATTTGTGGAATCGCATCTTCAAGAATACGACATGCATTTAAACTGGTACGCTCCATTGCTTCTACCAGTGACACAGCTTTGTATTCGTTCACGTATTTTTCAATGAAACGTGAGTAACAAGCGATGGAACGTGGGTGAGCAATCGCGTTGCTTGGTAACGGCCATACATCACCTTCAATTAACACACCTTTATCATCCATCCAAGGCATTGCATCTGAAGCGATTGCGGCACCAGGGAACAAAACTGAACGATCCATTTTCCTGCGATCTTCTTTGTTTTCATCTGGTTTTAAGAAGTGCATCACAACAACGCTACCCGGTGCTGTTGCTTGCAGCTCAGTTACTTTTTCTTGGTTTAATGCTTTACCATTCATTTCCATGTAGCTAGCACTTGGTACGCCCCAACGTTGTAACCAATCATCACCACGGAAAACTTCCGCGCCAATGACAGAAGAACCAGCACCATAAGGGTAAGCTTCTGTTGTTACTGCTAAGCCTTGATCAATCGCATCTTTTACTAAATCTGCACAATCTTCGATATCTTGTACCGATGAGCTGTTTAGGTGACAGATATGCATGTGTGCGCCAGTTGTCGCTGACAAGCTGATTAGCTCTTGGAAAGCTTCAAAGGTTGATTGTGGCTCTGCGCTGTTTAGATAACGAACGTGAGTGTAGGTTGGCACTTCATAGCTTTTTGCTAGTTTAGCAAGCTCGTAATACTCTTTATGACCGTAACCTGGCGCATAACCTGCGTTAATACCAATGCCTAAACCACCTTCTTTAAGGCCTTGTTCAACAGAGCCAAGAATTTGCTTTAATTCATCTTTAGTTGCGAGGGAATTTTGCCAATTGTTTTTAGAAAAAGCTTGTTGGAACCAAACAATCGTACCATCAGGGGCAGGCATAGTAGGTTCTTTTGCTTCGATACGTGCGTAAGTCCATGCTACAGAAGCACCGTAATTGATCGGGCGACCTTCAGCTGCAGTAATATCGTAGTACGTACCGATAGGGAATAGACCAGATTCCATCTCAAGAGCGGTTGTTACACCGTCGAATGCTTGAGCACGTGCAGCAGGAAGCTGTTGTCCGTGAGCGTGCATATCGATAAAGCCAGGTGCAACCACTAGGCCTTCAGCATCAATGATTTTTTTACCTTGCAGCTTTTTATCTGAGATAGCGGCAATGCGCTTGCCTTTAATACCGACGTTACGAATTGCGTCTAGTCCGGTTTCAGGATCAATAACACGGCCATTTTCGATAACGATATCAAATGGACCTTTCTCGTTAGGCATCAGTTTGACGTTTTGGCCAACGAGTTTTTCAGGGGCTGCATGTAAAACAGAGGCAAAAGGTAGTGCCGCAGCACCAATTGCTAATTTGGTGAGTGTCGAACGTTTAGAGTGTTCAACATCATTCGATGCAGAATCGTTCATTACAGTTTCTTCTTTCATATTTCCTCTCAAATTTACAACTAGTCGTACATTTTTTTAGTGCAAACAATCAAGTGCCTGCTAGGGATGTGTTTTTTTAGGTTCATCGCGGCTTTCCGGGGAAAGCCGCTTTTATCTTCAAGAAGAAGTAGTCTGTATCTCGATACCCATATCCCA
>NZ_CANLBV010000133.1 GCF_947488985.1 uncultured Vibrio sp. | reverse complement strand
ACCTCTGTAATATCAGGACGAAAATGCCCAAGTTCTTGAGATATGATGGTCATGACATCGAGTCGTTCAAAGTGATTCGCGAGTTGTTCGTATCGGTCTTGTGCGTAGCTGTGACGTAGGCCGTGTGCTCCGTTAGAGTAGCCAAGAGCTCGAGAACTTGCCTTGCTGAATGCATCAGAGAATTTATGACCACCGGCTAGGTTGTAGTGCGATTCGTAATTCACGCCACGATCAACAATATGTTGGGGGCTGTCGAGTCTACGTTCTTCTAAACGTTCAACTAAATGGTTGGGAATTTGCACTTCACGAATTAAACCGCCTTTACCTTCTACGGTATAGGTTTGGGTGTCATTGGGGAGGTAAGAGAATTTATCTTGATGCACATCTCTTGGACTTGGGGACTCTTCACCTGAAGGGCGCAAAGAGTGTAGCTCGTGAGCGCGTAGGCCAGCGGCATAACAAAGTTCTGTTGAGAGTGCGTGGTGCTCGGTTTGGTGTTGAGTGATCGCGTTAACTTGCTGTGGTGTATAGGACCGAGATTGTTCAATCGTTTCACGTTTAGAGGACACGATATCGAGTTTGGTCTTTTCTGAAAGTTGGTGTGTCACATGTTCCATCATGGCTTGGAGAGCTTGACGATCCATGTCGATTGTCTTTTGTGAACATTCGTGAGAGCGCAATTCTAAATAGGTGTTGGCTTTGTCTGGTGTTATGTCTCTAAGAGAACCAAGCTTGAACTCTTTTAGATAATCGCAGCAAGTTTTAAGTGCTTGCTGATAATTCCTAGCCGTACCCACAGATTCGATGACATTGCCTTTGCCCTGCATTTCTTTAATAACAGACGCGGCTTGTTTCTCTGATTTAGCAAAGTGTCCTCTAGCCATTACGAGTCACTCCAATGGAATGGAGATAGCGGAGAATGGTACTGCGAGCTGCATATTGTTTGTGCTGAGTTTGGAGGTGCAGAGCTATCAGTTCTAAGGACGCACCACTCGTATACATCTTTGCGATCTCATTACGGAAAGGTTCGAGTTTTGAAGTGCGTTTTTTGTAGTTTTTCCCTTTGCGTAAAGCGCGGGTCTGCTTGGCAGCTTCGGTCGCTGCGATGGGATCAAAGCTCATAAATTCTCGATATTTGCGTAAGAACTAGCTAGATAATTTCGTAAAACATCTAGACGGCAGTGCCGTTCGCCACTTCGTTTTTTAACGTAAAAACGGGCTGACTGTTCACACCTAAAACCGATCACTATCCGCCAGTGAAATGCGTTGTTGAGTTATTGTTTTCGCTACTTTGAGAGGCATCGATGGTTCAACAATTTGGCCACCGCATACGATTATAACTAGGTCGTACTCCCCTGAGACAAAATCAGTTTTCAGCTCTCAGGCTAAGCGCAGATTTGATTCTCGCAGACCAAACCAAAAGGTTATCTAGGTCAGGTTCCTGCATAAGCAGCAGTGGGCTATGGTTTAAAACATAGTGACACTTTCACGATTCTTCGGCAATAACTTTTAGTTGCATATGTACGTTGCATTCATTTTGTTGCGTGAATCAACATTAATCCTTTTAAATATTCGCGCTATGTGGAAATTTTAATTTCTACATAGCGCGAATATTTTCGCGAAATTTGCGAAGTGTCCCTCTCAATTTTGCAATGCGTAGCGAGCAAACAGAGAGGGACGCTGAGTGAATTTGATGGGGGTATGGGGCATCGCCCCATGAAAGGCTGACGCGCTACGCTTGTCGCATCCGTGCACCAAGCAAAACCGCTTAGGCGGATTTTGCCTGGAACACGGATGAAAGTTTGGAAATTAAATATGGGTGTTATGGTTTAAGACTATGAGTTTGATTTGGAGGTTTTAGGGGTTTGTCAGAGTTATTTTTACAGCACTGTCATTGTCTGCTGTTTTTGTTGTAGTGAATGACAACGTTCCGACATGGGGGCATGTTTTGGGGTGGGGCTACATCTTGGGTATGTTAGCTCTGGGAGTGATGACATTGAAAGCCGAACAGCTCATGGCATGGTGTGATAAGCAATTAGCGAAAAAGAGAAAATGAAGAGGTATACTAGTTGTGTGAATAATTAACACATGGTGATTTTATGGCTAGAACAACAAGCGTCACAATCGGAGAATCTCTTGATTGTTTTATCGAAAGAATGATCGCTACAGGCCGTTATGGTTCTACTAGTGAGGTAATGAGAAGCGCATTACGTTTACTCGAGCAGCAAGAAAATCAGCAAAACTTGTTGCGTAAAGCTTTGGACGAGGGGGAAGCAAGTGGTGAGAGTTCGTTATCCTTGAAAGATGTGGCTGCAATGAGAAAGGCAAAATTGCATGTATAAACTCTCCAAAAAAGCAGCAGATGACTTTGGGGATATCTACGAATATACCTTCTTAAATTTTGGTGAAGAACAGGCGGACAATTATACCGAGGAAATGGAGCAGTGCCTTCAAACTGTGTCCGAAGCCCCTTTTATCGGTCGAGATTGTTTTGATCTTCGCCCTGGTATTCGCCGGCATGATCATCAAAAGCACGCTATTTTTTATCGAGTTCGAGATTTTGATATCTTTGTCATCCGCATTTTGCATCAGCAGATGAACCCTATGTTGCATCTTTAAAAGTAGATCGAGCGATAAATGCAAAAAATGCCCCTTAGAGGGCGTTTTTTGTTTCAAATAAACACGCTAGATTTTGCTATGTAAATCGCTCTGAAAACGTCACAAACTTACAAGGCGTTATGGAAGTACATTGCCTTGAGTAAGTGTCCTAAATCTTCGCTAAGAGCGTTTGAGGCGGTCTGGGGGCTGTTTCTGATAGCAAACTCACGCATTTACCATAATAGGAATAATAAACACCGATTTTTGTAGGTTCGATGAGGTTTTTCGCTTAACTGAGTGTCCTGTTGAATGGTGCCGAACAAGGTTTTGGGCGCATACAGGCTGTATATGAGAAAACAGTGGGGTTCAGCCTGAATATGAACTGTATTTATCTTCTCTATCTTTCGTTACTAACAATAGATACCTGCACATGAGCCTGTAACCAAGGTTGCTAACTTTTGATAATCCGCTTTTTCTCTGGGAAATAGGAGGGGTTGACAAATATTTAGTCGGTGTAGAGTCAGTAAAAGGTACTTAATATGGAGTTGTAAAAAATGTTTGAAGTTATTTTGGAAATCGGAAATGTTGTATTTAAGGATTACGCATTAATCTCTCTACCCCTCCTCGTTCTTTCATACACGAAGTTTGGTTTTAACTTGATCGCAGACGCTGGTTGGGTTGTCTTAAAGCCGGTGTTTACGCTTATTGCTCTAATCTTATCTCCAATCACAACACCACTTATCCGTTATCGGACTAGAAACATGACGTGGGAGCAGAAGTTAGATTACTACAGAAGTAAAGGTGTAGATGTTGAAGCTGTTTTAGAAGAGGGTAATCTCCGTGCTTAATAAAGACTATTTGATGAATGTCATCTTCATGGTGGTGACGAGAGTAACTTTTCCTATCTACTATTTTTTCCTAAGACGTAAATTAAACCGCATGACTGTGGATGAAAGGAAACTGCATCTAAAGAATATGAATGAGCGTGTAATGGAATACTTGCACCGCAATCCTCATGTGAAGATGTGGTGAGTTCTTTTAGGTTACTTTTTGGAGGCTAACTATGATCAACATTTTAATTGTATCTGCACCTTTCATTATACTTGGTCTGTGTACTTTAAATGCAGACCACATCATTAGGTTTGCTAAGTCCTTACAAGATGAGGAGAGCTAGCTCTTTGCTAAAGCGTAGGTGTGGCTACATGTATTTTATTCTTGGATTAAACATAACTGCTATTCTGCGCCGATGGTCGATTTACCTAACGGCACTTAGTTCGAAGCCAGGTTTAGAAACAAGAACGGCTCCCGATTGGGAGCCGTTCTTCGTTACGGAGTCACGCGATTGAACATAACAGGAATAATGAACACCTAGTTTGTTAGCCATTCAGATAGGTATTTTCATATTAAGAAAGGTTGATAAATGCAATATTAGTTTCCAATCTCTTTATTTTTTTCAGAGGTAAATTATATACAATATATGGTTTACCTTTGATGATTAAGATACTTGTAGATGAAATTTTTAAAATGGTTTTTCGTACAAACTGACTCTGAACGCAGACGTTATGGGTTAGCTGCGCTTATAGGTTTGATTGCTGGAGTTGTTTCTTCATTTGTAAAATGGGGAGCTGAAGTACCTTTAGCTCCTCGTAGTCCAATGGATATGTGGCAGGCCGGTTGTGTTAATGAACATCTAATCCGTGCAGCAAGTCAAATTGATTGTTCTCGTGATTTTTTGAATCCTCCATATGTATTTCTTCGCGATTGGTTACATATCGCGGATCCAAATTCAGTTGTTTACACTTTTGCGGGACATGCTTTCAACTGGGTTGGTGTTACTCATATTTTATTCTCCATTGTTTTTGGTTTGGGCTACTGTGTTGTTGTAGAAGTGTTTCCAAAATTTAAGTTATGGCAGGGTTTATTAGCTGGTGCATTAGCTCAATTCTTTGTACATATGGTTACATTTCCATTACTGAATTTGACGCCTTCACTATTAGAGCTCCCAGCTTATGAATGGATATCTGAAATTGTTGGTCATCTAATTTGGTTCTGGTCGATTGAAATTATTCGAAGAGACCTTCGTAACCGCTGGACTCGTGAACCAGATGCAGAAGTTTCTTTAAACGCCAAGTTTCGCTAGTCAATTTGATCTCAATTTAACGTAACGCACACTTAGTGCGAAGTGCAGTGTTTCGGTAGAACAATGATTCTCGAAAGGTCGCGATAGCGGCCTTTTTTGTGCCTGAAAGCAAGAAAAGCGAAGGGAAATTGCGAAGTAAGGTATTGAGGAGTAAGATTAACTCTAGATAAAACAAAGCCCCGAATATCGTGCTAACTTGGCGGAAAGTCGATAATTCAGGGCTAAATCTTAAGGTAATTTTAACACATGGATAGACAAAGACAATCCACACGTAACCGCCATAGGTGCAGTTATGTGTGAAAGCTGAACAATCAAACGCATTTCAACTCGATCTAATCGAGACGCTTCCTCATAAGCCGTATTGTACCGATGAACTCGGTGTCACTTACATACGCCCTAAAAGCACTGCGATTAAGAAAAAATATCTGCAAGTTAACCAACCGAAGTTGGTCACTTACCTTGTCTTTGATATTGATCGACAAGGCGGTGTTTTGGCTTGGTACGACAACGACCTTCCCACACCATATTGGACTTCAAAGAACCCAGAGAACGCACACGCACACATTGCGTATCGCTTGAAAGTTCCATTCTGTACGTCTGATATCGCGCATAGTGAACCTATTCGCTACGCAGCTGCGATTGAATCCGCGATGATTGAGCGTCTGAAAGCAGATCGTGGATTCGCAGGACTACTGACGAAAAACCCACTGCACCCACACTGGCAAAATGAATTTTGGACAGAGTACGAATACACACTCGATGAACTGGCGGAATATCTAGATCTGAAAGGCCACCCGTTACGTGGTAGCGAAGTATCAGGTCTTGGTCGCAATTGTGAGTTGTTTGATACGGTTCGTCAGTGGAGCTACAAGGCGATTCGAGAGTTTTGGGCGCCTAACTACAAGCGTCAGTGGAACTCGGCTGTCTACGACCAAGTGGAAGCCATTAACGCTCAATTTAAAGTGCCTTTGCCTGTGTCAGAAGTGAAAGCGATAGCGAAGTCGATCGCTAATTGGACGTATCGAGAGTTCACGCCGGAGAAGTTCCGTCAGAGCCAAGCTAAGAAAGGGGCGAAAGGTGGTAAGGTTGGAGGTAAAGTCTCCAAACGTAAGCCTGTAGAAAGTTCAGAAAGAACACTGAAACCTTGGGAAGATTTAGGGATTAGTCGACCAACTTACTACCGAAGAAAAGCTAAAGGACTACTTTGATTTTGAGACCAGATAAAGCCTTATCAGATAACAGCCCTTTTCAGGGTCGTTATCTGATCAATGGTTTCTATGTTTCTTTGCTAATCTTGCTAGAGCGTTATACGTAATTTTGGTTCCATCCGTGAACTTCCAGTCTATTTCATCTAAGAACTCTGCCATTATTTTCTTCTCTGCGCTCAGCCGATCTCTTTGACCTAACTTACTCTGTGTCTGTTGGTTTTGTCGACGGTGTGCGTGATTGGTTATTTTTATTTGTTTTTGTAACGCCACTTCCTTGTTCTCTGTTTGTTGCTTGATAGCGTAGATCTCGTTTTCTTTTTTGTTGAGTTGTTTAGCTTCTTTGGTGTGTTTGTTTACGACATCCTGCTCAACTTGAGCTTGGTACTCTCGCTTTATGTTTTCGAGCTCTTTCGTTTTTTTAGCAAATTCTTGCTTAGCTTCGAGTAACGATTCATCTGAGAATGTGCGAATGCCGTTGAAAATTAAACCTAAAATGAACGCTGTAATGAGGCTAAACAAGAATATGTAACCCCATGATTGCCATTGTATCCAAAGGGTTTCGGAACCTATAGCGAGGAGTACTGGATCTTCTTTTATTGTGATATCGACAAGCCAAATGTGGTCGCCCGGTGCTAAAAAGCTGAGATAGGGCGCGGCAAAGAGTATGAGCAAGCCAATCACGATTAATAATCCCCAAATCATCTTAAATACACCTCTGTAATATCAGGACGAAAATGCCCAAGTTCTTGAGATATGATGGTCATGACATCGAGTCGTTCAAAGTGATT
>NZ_CANLBV010000132.1 GCF_947488985.1 uncultured Vibrio sp. | reverse complement strand
CCTATCACCTTCTGGGTTGTCATCCATTGGTAAAGTTCATCCAGTATCGGCTTGGAATACGCTTGACGCTCTGCTTTTCTTATTTCAGCAGAGTTACCCTAACAGGAGCATGTGAGACAGGAAAAAATATGAATTCAAATACGTCTTCTTGAGTCTCTATCAATTGGGTTGCCAACATAATTCACCAATGGTTGAAGTATTGAAAAGCTTAAATTTTTTAAACTGCAGTAGAAAAAGTTCTGCGCACGCAACGGCGTCACTGGCCGCGGAGTGAGAATAATAGACGGGTAAATTATGGTGTCGTCTAAGGTCATCTAATTGATAGCTAGTGTGGTGATTACATTTTCCTTCATAGCTAAATTGCTTTTCAATTTTTAGTGTATCGATGAAGTAGCAAGGGAATTTGGAAAGCTTATATGTATTGTGCAAGTAACTCTCAATAAACTGCTTTTCAATGCAAGCACTGTGAGCAACAACGACCTTTCCTCTAATACGTTCAAGCAACCAATCCATCGCTGTATCAAGATCGACTCCTTGGAGTAACTGTTTTGGAGTGATCTCGTTGATTTGGGCAGTTTCTGCTTTGATGAACTTACCGTGTTTGATAAAAACTTCTTCACTGCTCGATAGATCTATGCCATCTAGGCTGACGTTCACAATTCCAATGGATAAAATTTTGTCCTTGTTGAAATCTAAACCTGTCGTTTCAAAATCAAGAGAGATAAACTCTATGTCGTTCATGGAGTGCATTGGCTCTGGCTGTGGTGTTTCAAGGTACTGAGTAAGTTGGATACTCCAAATTGGGTTTGACCGAATATTACGTCGCACACTTTCTTGGGAGAGGCTTTCAGAATGACGGAGCCATGAGATGAGCCATTTGCTGAAGCATTTATTGAACATTACGATCAAGCACCTTTAACGAATCTAAGTTTGGCGACATCTTGTAATTCGTTGATGATCTTAAAGGCTTCTTTAAGATGCTTACGTTCAAAGCTACTGATTTTATCTGGGTAGATATGATTGTTTGGCTCACTATCCATATTCAGTGCATTCAGTTGATGCCTGAATCGAACTTGAGTAATAAAGCGAAATGCGCCAATGATGTTGTCGCAACTATCTTGAGACATCGTTCCGTGTTTCGCTGCGTAACGAAAGCGTTCTTCGGTTCCTGTGAGTGAACCACCTGCCGCTAGGCTAAAGATTCTTGCTAGATCGATGATCAAGTTAAGCGCGTACTTCTTGATATTCAATGTATTGCTGTTTTCGCCCCCTTTTTCGAGCACCAAGTTATTAAAAATACCTAGAGGTGGCTGGGTTTCAATGGCGTCACGCACCAAAGCGGGAATGAATCTAGGATTGTTGTGGATACATTCATGCATGTAATTTTGAATATTCTCTACAAAATCTGCATTACCATGAATAGATCGAATTTCAAGAAATACACTAATGTTTAACAGCCGATTGTATTCAGGGCTAGAAACCCACTTTTGATAATATTCCCTCCAGCGAGTTATTGGCTGACACCACTTTGGTGTAGCAGCCATGTACTTCCCATCACATAATGGATAACCACACGCTGCAAGCCCATTACACACACGTATAGCGAGGTGAGTGAAATAGAGCATATCTCCATCAGTGACGTTGTTGGCCAATATGATAGCGCTATCTTGATCTGAGAGCATGTGCACTTCATTGCGAGCATGGGAACCTGCCACAATCCAAGTGTATTCGCACGGTGCTGGTCCCAGTAAATCCTCGGTAAGTTGTATTATACGGCGAGTAAAGGCATCCATAATCATCGACATCACCTGCCCTTGAATTTCGGCGCTAACCCCGCTTTCTACTAATGCCTGGAAGATGATCTGTTTTTCATCTTTGAGTGCAGCAAGAGCAGTGACTGAATTTGCGTACTTGATCTTCTCAATAAGAAACAACGACTGAGTTTTATGATTGTGCACTAAGTGAGTAGTTGTAAGCAACCCTGTGACTTTGCTCTCTTTGATGACGGGTAAGCAGCGAACATTGTATTGCAACATCAGAGAGATGGCTTGTATAACTTTGTCATCGCTTTGGATGAGTATTGGCGAGGGATTCATGACTTGTGAGATAGGTTGGTTGGTATCAATTTCAGCGGCAACGACATTTCTTGTCATATCTCGGTCGGTGACCATACCGATGATGTCTCCGTCTCTCATTACGACCGCACATGAGCTGCGTTGATTGCCACACATGGATATAGCTACGTTTTTAATGGAAGTATCGTGCTCTATAATTGTGATGTTTTCACTGGCGACGTCCTCGACGCTACGGAAAAAAAGCCCTTTTTCTTCTTTTCGGCAAACAAAATCAACTGCTGAATTTAAGCGAACGTTAGCCTGTGATGCAAAGTAGTTGGAAAACTCAGGGTAATTAGCGCATGCTTTTTTCACCTCGTGGTGAGGAAGAAGGTAGAGCAAGGTATCTTCAATAGCTTGGGCTTGATAGCCATCTTCAGCATTTTTGAGAGGTTCTAGAAAGGTAAAACCAAATTGATCTTCTTCGCCAAGGCGTGCACGAAGCTCACCGTTGGGCGTTTTCTGCTCCATTGCACCAGTGCGAATAATATAGAGATGTCGTTTTTGGCATAATGAGCTGAATTCAATGATTTCACCTTCTATTAGGTATTTAACGATGACTGAACTCGCAAGTGTTTGCATTAATGATGCAGGTAGCTTGTCGAATGGGTCTATTCGGCTTAAGAAATCACTGATGTTTGGTGTAACAGAAGTGCCCATGTTTACCTCAGGTAATAAAACGATGTTTCAGTATGTGAATTTAGTATATAAAAAAGCAGCTGTGAAAGCTGCTTTTCGTATAAACATTTGGTTGTCTACTTTATAGGGTAGTCATCAAACCCAAGTTGTTTGGATATATTTCTACCGGCGGTATGCAATAGCTCGACGTAGTGTGCTTTTTTATCTTCATCAAAACGAATGGTTGGGAAAGAGATTGATACTCCCGCTATTACTGTGCCAAAACGATCATAAACAGGGCAAGCGATACACCGAAGGCCGGGTTCTTGTTCTTCGTTGTCTTCGCCAAAACATTGTAATTTAACCGTATTTAGTTCGTCAATTAATTCGTCAATATTCTCTATGGTATTTTCAGTACTTTTTACAAATTCAGCATCGTGAAGTTGGTTACGTACAAACTTCTCTTCTCGTTCTGCTAGAAGCACTTTACCAATAGCGGTTGTGTGCAGAGGGTTTCTACGTCCAATTCTAGAATGCATGCGCAATGAATGACTTGAATCGATTTTGTGCACGTAAATAATGGATCTGTGATCAAGTGCACCTAAGTGTATGGTTTCGTTTGTCTTTTCAGAAACGATACGCATCTCTTTTTCGGCAATGGTTACCATGTCGACCCACTCAAGAGATTTAGAACCGAGCTCGAACATTTTTAATGTTAATGAATATTTATCTGCTTCGCCTTGTTGTGAAACAAATCCAAGTGTTTTCATGGTCTGTAGAAAGCGGTAGGTAGTCGCTTTTGACATCATTAAGCGTTGAGAAAGCTCTGATACGCCTATCTCTTTTTGATCTCCCAGAGCTTCGAGAATGTTAAATACTTTCAAAACTGAAGATACCGCTTCTGGTTGAGTGGACTTATCCATTAAATGAGGTTCCTTTGTTATCGGAGGAAGGAAATAGGCAAAAATTAGGATATAATATCATTGTTCACTAATTATGAAAAGGCTTTTTAATTTAAAAGAACCACAGGTATGCGCAGTTCACACATTTCGCTTTGAGATGAATATTTTTGAAATGATGTTTTAAAATTATTTGCAGTGGGCGGAAATATATTTTATTGTAATACAAAATGAAGAAGGCAACTGATATCGGTTGCTACAAGTGAACACATAATTGAGGTCAACAAAATGCTAGAGTCATTTAATCTAAAAGGGAAAGTCGCGATTGTTACTGGTTGTGATACTGGACTTGGTCAAGGTATGGCTATCGGTTTAGCTGAGGCTGGATGTAAAGTTGTTGGCGTTAACTATGTTGAGCCAACAGAAACAATTGAAAAAATGAGCAGCGCTGGACATGTATTTTTAGATGTACGTGCAAATCTTCTTAAGCAAGAAGATATTCCAACAGTGATTGATAAAGCTCTGACTGAGTTTGGACAAGTTGATATTCTCGTAAACAATGCAGGGATCATCCGTCGTGAAGATGCTGTAGAGTTCTCTGAGCAAAATTGGGATGACGTAATGAATATCAACTCAAAAACAGTTTTCTTCATGTCTCAAGCGGTTGCTAAGCAATTTATGGCACAAGGTAACGGTGGTAAGATCATCAACATCGCTTCTATGCTTTCATTCCAAGGCGGCATTCGTGTTCCTTCCTACACTGCTTCAAAAAGTGCCGTTATGGGTATCACACGCGCTATGGCTAATGAGTGGGCTCGCCATAACATTAATGTGAATGCAATCGCACCAGGTTATATGGCAACAAATAATACTCAGGCTTTACGTGAAGACGCTGAACGAAACCAAGCTATCTTAGAGCGTATTCCTGCCGACCGCTGGGGTACACCAACTGACGTAGCTGGCCCTTGTGTTTTCCTAGCATCGTCAGCTTCGGACTACATTAATGGCTACACGATCGCCGTTGATGGTGGTTGGTTAGCTCGCTAGCCCCTAGATAAATTCAGTAATGGAGTAATAGTTGGAATATCTAAATTTGACTCAAGTTGTAGGCTATATAAGTTTTGTTCTAGGTATTTCAACTTTCTATCAGAAAGATGATAGGAAGCTAAAAATCGTTATGGTTGTATTTAATCTCAATCATATGCTTCATTACTTATTGTTAGGCTCGATAGTTTCAGCGTTGAGTGCTTTGCTTTCTGCGTTGAGAAGTGCAACTGCCATATATATTTCATCTAAAGTGGTTGCCGGAATATTTATTTTTATAAGCTTGGTCAGTGGCATTTGGTTGTCCAACGCTATTTGGGAATTCTGGCCAATATTAGGGACGATAATTGGGACTTATTCTGTCTTTGTACTGAAAGGTATTCAGATGAGAATTGGCTTTTTAATTGGCGCAACGTGTTGGTTAATAAACAATATTTTAGTAGGTTCGATAGGAGGTACTCTATTAGAAGTGACCCTTATCAGCATTAATTTGATGACAATATTTCGCCTACTTAGAGATCAACGGCAAACACTTGTAACAAGTAAATAATAAACAATTAGGTGACTCATGTTTGTATACAACAATGATGTTCAATTAGAAGATCTTGGCGATGGTATTTCTCGCAAAGTTCTTGCGCACAACGACAATATGATGGCTGTAGAAGTTCACTTTGAAAAAGGTGCAATTGGTGCTATGCATAATCATCCTCATGAGCAGCTTACTTACGTTCTTTCTGGGGCGTTTGAGTTTACAATCGGTGACGAAACTAAAATCGTGAAAGCAGGCGACACTATGTACAAAGAGCCGAGTATTGAACATGGCTGTGTATGCTTAGAAGCGGGAGTATTGATCGACAACTTTACTCCAATGAGAAAAGATTTCGTTTAATTTATAAAATTTAATTTATCGCAGTGTGAACTGCAGGAGAAACCCATGAAAATCGCTCTAATGATGGAAAACAGCCAAGCACCAAAAAACGCGATGGTTGCAGGTGAACTAAACAACGTTGCCGGTGGTCTTGGTCACGATGTATTCAACGTAGGTATGACAGATGAGAACGATCACCATCTGACTTACATTCATCTAGGCATTCTAGCTAGCCTTGTACTTAACTCTAAAGCAGCGGACTTCGTTGTAACAGGTTGCGGTACAGGTCAAGGTGCAATGATGGCAAGCAACCTACACCCTGGTGTTGTTTGTGGTTACGCACTAGAGCCATCAGATGCTTTCCTATTTAACCAAATCAACAATGGTAACGCCATTTCTCTAGCATTCGCTAAAGGCTTTGGTTGGGCTGGTGAACTAAATGTTCGTTACATTTTCGAAAAAGCATTCACTGGTAACCGTGGTGAAGGCTACCCAATCGAGCGTGCAGCTCCACAACAAGCAAATGCAGCTATCCTAAACGACGTAAAAGCAGCAGTTGCAAAAGATGTTGTTGAAGGTCTTCGTTCTCTAGATCAAGATCTAGTGAAAGCGGCTATCGGTGGCACACACTTCCAAGAGTTTTTCTTCGCAAACTGCCAAGTTTCTGAGATCGCTGAGTACGTGAAGTCTCTACTGGACTAATCACGACCGAACTCATTTATCGGGAAATAAGTTGAATTATGAAAGCTAGCCTTAATCGGCTAGCTTTTTTTTTGGTGCGCCGAGCATGGCGTTGATCTAGGAGGTGAAAGTCCTCTACGGGCTCAGTCGAGCGAGAACCGTTAGCCTATGCAAGGGTGTTCACCGCGAGGTGAAATCTGAAGGAAGCAAATGGCAAAACTTGGTTGTGACGAACAGAAATCTGATAGTAGGCCATTACAACTTGGGCAACCTAGCCATAGATAGAATAGTCCAATGCCTCGACGAGAAGTGTGTAGTGGTAAATCAGGCACAGCCAAGGGAAAGAACAACGTCTTATCTCGGGAGATCTTATTGTTTGTCTCAATAGAGACTAATACAGCAGTGATGTTGTGTGATGAGCAATAAGAAGTCAGCAGAAGGCATAGTACTTTGAGAATGTACAACTCAAAGGAAGGCCTGAACTGAATATATCAAGAAGCAGTCACTAGGGCGTGTTGATCTTTCGTGAGTATTTTTTAAACAGCATGGTAAAGAGTTATAATTTGCTTCGCCAAAAGTA
>NZ_CANLBV010000131.1 GCF_947488985.1 uncultured Vibrio sp. | reverse complement strand
TGAAACTCAGTGCATTGTTTAAGAATTAGGCAACTATGGACCAGGCATGTCTTCTATCTGAATTAAGCAACAAAACCTCTACCTCTACCTCTACCTCTACCTCTACCTCTACCTCTACCTCTACCTCTACCTCTACCTCTACCTCTACCTCTACCTCTATAGGATAAAATGAGTCATATGATCGTCAATTAAATTGAATCAAAAAGTCAGATAATGTAGGATAATTCTTACATGCGGTTTTTATAGCACTGGCTATTATTATACATTGAATAGTGCTGTCAATTATTCGCTTTGGCTAACAATACAAAGTACATAACAAAGTGAACGTGGCAATAAATATAATAAAATCAGTTCGAAAAATAGGGGGATAATATGAAAAAACCAACAATATTGTTTTTTATATTATTGTCAATATTTTCATTTAGAACACAAGCTTTTGGTGATTTAAACCTAACGAAAGAAGAAAAACAGTACTTAAAAAACAAAAGTCATTTGGTTGTCGCCCACTTTGGGATCTACTACCCACCATATTCACAACTTGATAATGGTATAATAAAAGGTATCCACCAAGATATTACTCATCAAATCAGTGATATTTTAAATATTCCTATTGAAACAAAAATATTCCCACACATATCCGGAGTGATAGATGACATCAGCTCAGGTGCGTCCGATATATCCATTGGCTATAGTGACAGTCGCTATCGGGATCAAGACGTTATTTTCTCCGATATTATTTATAAAGAAGTGATGGCGTACTGGGTTGATATCCCAGGAAATATTGGTGAAAAACCCAGCAACATGACCTGGACTTGTGTCGAGGGTTCCTCATACTGTGATTATTTACAGGAAAGATACGATTCGGTTGTGCCTACACTCGATTTTTTGGCGAGTATTGCGCTGGTTCAAGAAGGCATTGTTGATGGTATTGTCAGTAACTATGCCTCGCTAATGAATTACAGCTTTAATAATTTTAATTCCGGGCAGATCAAGTTCTTTGACGATAATTTCATTGAAGAGAATCGAGTGATAATTTCGAAAAAACACCCCATCTTAGAAAATATCATCAATAAAACGATTGCTTATATTAACAACTATGGTGGTATTGACACTAGTAATAAATATTTCCATGCCACACAAGCTAACATCCGGCAGATATCAAACCCACCAGGTAATAATACGCTTCGCTATACAATAAATCGAGATATATTCCCGGCTCTTTTCATTGACAAATCAACACAACAACCAAGTGGTTATGTTATCGACATTCTGAGGCAAATCTCATTGAGAACAAGCCTAAATTTCCAGTATGTCGAAAGCCATGGTCAAGAAGCCATCGATCTATTTAAGCAAGGTAAAATTGACCTCATTGCCTATGCCAACCTTGAGGATCCTAATTTTAAGGGTGAAGGTATCATCCAATCCCAACCTTATACTCAAGCACACTTTCTGCTATTAATGGGCAAGCAAGCAAACACAGAGATGGGTGTTTTATCACGAGTAGAAGCGCTTAATCATTACATCGATGATAAATTCGGCAACGATTTTTCTTTAAGCTTTTATACACAACCGAACCAACTCCTTAAAGCACTCATTGATGGTAATATTGGCCGTGCATTGTTAAACAAAGATGTCATTGGTTATGATTTTATTACTCGTTATGGAGACAAAATTTCACTGGAAGAAACAGAAAGCTTCTACAGTGTGCCCGTTGGTATGCTACTAGCGGACCAACATACCTCGGCAATGGATCTCATCAATCACACTCTCTATCCCATAACAAACCTCCATATCGAGCAATTCAAATATCGCTACAAGCTAGGGGTGATCAATTACGGCTACAACAGATCCACCTTAATAATGATAGCCGTCGGAGCACTGCTCATTATCTCCATGATTTTTCTGTTCCATTGGCTACGCCAAAACCGGATGAAAAAGATCCTACAAGCTCAATACAATGAAAAGAAAAAAGCGTCTGAAGAGGCACTTTGGTTCTCGACACTGCTTGATGACCTTCCGGTACTCGTGTCTGTGATGGACGAGCAGAACCAGCAAGTATTTACTAACAAGATCTACCGAAAATACTTCGACAAATGTAACCAATGCAGCCACGAAAATGGCATACGTACAATTATCAATGCCCAGCAGCACGATGAAGAGCTCGACGAAACCAGTGACGAGAGCGAAAACGGCAACAAGAGTTACTTCAAACAATACTTACACCATGTTGAAAATCCAAGAACAGGCAAAAAATTCAAAATATTAGTCTTAGATGACACCACCAAAGATCATAATCATAAGAAAGAGTTAGTGAAGGCCAACCAGATTGCAAACAAAGCCATTGATACCCGCTCGAGATTCTTGGCAATGATCACGCATGAACTGCGCACCCCTATCAATGGCATTGTCGGGCTTCTTGAACTCCTAGAGCGCAAGAACAATGACAGTGAACAAAATATGTATATCGAGAGTATTCGAAAGTCTGCTTATCTACTCAATAATCATGTCAGTGACATCCTCGACTTCTCGAAGATGGAAGCAGGTGAGAGTACCATCATGATTAACCCTACTAACATATTGGTAGGAATCGACACCATCCTAAAATCTCAGCAGTCGCATGCACTCGGAAAAGGCATCGATTTCAAAGTTAACTGGACCCCTACCCCACATATATTGGTTGCCACCGACATCGACAAGATCCAGCAAGTGCTCACTAACTTGCTGTCGAATGCGATCAAATTTACCGAGTCGGGCTCTATCAGCGTCGATATATCCATTACCCAACATGCCCTTCAACTCCAAGTGCAAGACACTGGAATAGGCATGACCTCACAACAAGTTGGGACCATATTTGAACCCTTTGTTCAGGCTGATAACAGTACCTCCCGCCAATTCGGAGGCACAGGTCTTGGCATGACGATAGTCGATAAAATCATCAAACAGCTAGAGGGGCACATCGATATTCGTTCTCAAATAAACCTAGGAACCAATATCACTGTATCAGTGCCACTTGTTACATTAGGATTGAAAAACGATTTACCATCAACACCGTTTTATTCAAGCTCCCCTATCATCAATTCTTGGCTAGGTGAATGGGGGCTCTACAACGAAAACGGTCACTCTTTTGCTGCGCCACTCATCAATAATATCTATGAGAGATTTCCGAGTGAGATATACGATTACCTACTTAGTTTCGGCAAGTGGAATCAAGAGGTAGAACCGGACTTAATCCAACTGTCCGGTCATATTCTCGTGGCTGAAGACAATAAGGTTAACCAGTGGATGATTAAGCAACAGCTTGAAGAAATTGGCGTTGATTGCAGTATCGCGAGTGATGGCCAAGAAGCAATTACGCTCTTTGAGCAAAACCCGCTGAGCTATGACTTGATCATCACCGATAACCACATGCCTAAGATTGATGGTTTTAGGCTCACTGAGTTGATACGTAACGACCAAAATCACTCACAGATCGTGATCATTGGTTGTACCGCCGATGACCCGAAAACCGCGCATTCAGAATGTCTCTCGGTTGGTATGAATGATGTACTTTACAAACCTTATGAATTGAAAGACCTGATTGATGTACTGCGATGCTATTTACCCATTAGCCAACAACAAGAAAATCAACAAATAGAGCCGTTCGAAGTAAAACCAGAACATTCAGGCTGGCTTCACCATATAAAAAAATCGTACCAAAAAGAGTTGTTACCGGTGATCAGCGAGTCATTCGCGTCAGATATCAGAGTTTTATCTGAAAACCCTGACAGCTACAAAAAAGTCGCTCATAAAATAAAGGGCTCAGCTCAACTATTAAATATTCAGTACCTCTCTGAATTAACAGAAAAAATAGAAAAACTTGACCACTGCGATCTTGCTTACAACGAATTACTGTGCAGTGAGTTAACAAAAATAATACACATTGTCGACGAAGCAATCACCCCGTCACCCAACTGAGTGATATGTACTATGAAAGCTCTAATAATTGAAGATGATCATATTCAAGCCATCACGTTAAAGTTGCTCTTGAATGACCTAGGTATCACACAAATTACCATCGCTCATACCAGTAAGAGTGCGCTTAATTTCTGTACCAGCGAAAAATTCTCCCATATTTTTTGTGATATACGACTGCCAGACTCTGATGGGATCTTGCTACTTCGTGATATCTCGAAACACCAAAGTTCAGCCAGCATCACCATCTTAAGCTCAAGTGATATAGGTGTAATAAAGCTGACTTACTTAGCCTGTAAAACGCTGAGGTTCAAAAGTGTCCACAGTTTAAAGAAACCTTTTACCCATGAATGCATCTCAAGCATCGTCTCTGCGAATGTTCCCCAAACCAAGCAGCATTTTAAACAGAACCAACCACAGTTCATCTTTACCGAATCTGAAGTCATGCATGCGATCGAAGACGACCAAGTCTTTTATTATTATCAGCCGCAAGTTGATTTTCAGTCACAGAAAATCGTCGGTGTTGAAGCTCTAATACGTTGGGATCACCCTCAGCTTGGGGTATTAACCCCGAATCATTTTTTACCTTACATCACAAAACCAGAGAACTACCGGTTGATATTTTGCTCGGTCCTCAATAAATCGGTCAGAGCGATACAAAGCCTTAACCTGACAACACCGATCAAACTATCGATAAATCTGACTCAGCGAGATCTTGAGTGTAGTGATATCTGCAATGAGATCATCGAGACCTGTGAACGTGAGGGGTTTAGCTACCAAAACTTGGTTCTCGAACTAACGGAGGGTCATATTTACTCTTCAGATGTCAACTCACTCATCAACTTAGCCCGCCTCAAGCTGCTTGGTGTGAGACTCGCCATAGATGACTTTGGTACTGGCTATTCATCACTTGAAAAGATCACGCAGATCCCTTTTGATATTCTTAAAATAGATCGCAGTTTTGCCCATAACGTAACTAAAGATTACCAAAATGCCTCGATCGTTAAACTCTGTATTGGCACAGCGAAGGCGTTGCAGTTGAAGGTTGTGGTCGAAGGGATTGAAGATGCCGAAACTTGGCAGTACATCAAGAACATGGGCGCAGATGAGTGCCAAGGCTACTTTACTGGTCGCCCGATGTCGATTCATGATCTTCAGCAAGCGCTTGTTGAGAAAAAGAGCACATCTGACGTAAAAAAACTCAATGTACTGGTGATTGATGACCAGCCTATTATCGGCATCGCACTAAAAAATGCGCTACTTGAGCAATACAATGTTGAAAATGCGCATAATGTCACCAAGCCGCAATTAGCACTCGATGCTATGCGAGATAATGTCTATAACCTGATCATTGTTGACGTGAACTTGAGTGATGAAAGTGGCTTTCAATTGGTTGAGAAAATTCGCCAGACCGGGTTCTGTGGAAGAGTGATTTTTATTTCAGGCGAAGATAATCCACTCTATGGTTCGCTATGCCAAGGGCTTGGTGCAACCTACATTACCAAGAGTCTAGAGCTCAATGAGATGGTCGAGAAAATCATCTACTACGGTGGTCAGGATTCGGATGGGAGCCCTTTGCGCAACGCAACCCCTACCCCATTCGATTCGCTGTCAGTAAGAGAGCGCGAAGTCCTTAAACAGCTGCTCGACGGCGTCGGTAATAAGGCCATTGCTAACCAGCTCAACATTAGCCAAAAAACGGTAAGCACCTATAAGAGTCGCTTACTGCAAAAGCTCAATGCCAAATCATTGATCGAGCTATCCAAGTACAGTAAATCCTTGCAAGCCTAAGCAGAGTCATTGATATCGAATAACAAGCATCCGTAGATAGATGTACTTTTCACCAACCTTTATCACCGTTAGCGCCTCATGCTCATACGATGAGGCGCGAATCTGCCCACTTACTTATTTACTTACTGACAGTGAGTGGGGTAACACGCTGTGAGCTTAAAATATTCGGTTTCTTGACCACCAGATACACGGCCGCAGCTGAAAGCGCAAAGCCCATGGCACCATAAAAATCGAACGATTCACCGAAAATAAGCCAAGCCTGAATCGCCGTGGTGGGTGGGACGAGATAAAACACCGAAGCGACACTCGAAGAGGCACCATGCTGCACCATATACAGTAACAACAGCACCGCAACGCATGACAGTACCACCACCAGCCAAGTTAAGGTTAAGATGAACTCAACGGTCCAATCGACTTGCATGGTTTCGTAGCGCATGGCGAAAGGCACAAACAAAGCTGCCGCAGCCAGATATTGGACCATCGCCCCACCGACCATATCGGTATCCTGACAAAAATATTTCTGATACAAAGTACCACATGTAATACCCACCAGCGCCACCAAACACACGAGAATAGCCATGCCTTTTTGATCTTCGGATTGCCATTCAATATTCCCCATCAACACTAGACTGATGCCCACAAAACCAAGCGCTAAACCCAGCCATTGCGCGAAATTAAACCGTTGCACAGTACAACTCACCATGATCAATGCTGTAAGGATCGGCTGCAAACCTACCAACAAAGAGCTCAGCCCCGCTGGCATTCCCAAGTGAATCGCCATATAGGTTCCACCCAAGTAGAAGCCATGAATCAAAATACCAACAACACAAGCGTGGAAGAATGATCGACCGCGAGGGATACGGCGCTTAAGGATTGTAATCAAAACCAAGAACAGGGCTACGTTAGCTACCATTCTTAATGAAAGTAATGTCGCAGGCTCCGCGTACTCCACACCAAGGCGCGCGCCAACAAAACCTGACGACCACAATATGACAAACACGAACGGAATCATTTTAATGTAAGCGTCTACGAACCGACTCATTGACTTTCTAATATCAACACAGATACCGCCAACTAAGGTGGTATCTGTCATTCTGAACGCTATTCGGAAATGGGGGACTCGTCCGTTTTTGGCATGTTCCAAGGAAGAAGATGACC
>NZ_CANLBV010000130.1 GCF_947488985.1 uncultured Vibrio sp. | reverse complement strand
AGAGTCGTGAAGAAAAAGCCAAGCCGATATCCTAGAAAAAACAATGCCGCTCACCTTAAGTGAACGGCATTAGAGCTTGATGCTCCTTTATTTTTTGTTAGTATCAGCCCAACTCTGATGAGCTCGTTTTTAACTTCGTTTTGATAAGCCACCTACTTCCAACTTAAGGTTACACCGCTAGATATGTCACAAACACACGCACAATACCTGCAAGAGATGGGCATTAGCCAATGGGAGCTTATCCACCCTGAGCGTTTGGCGGGCTATGAATCTGAATTGACTCCGCTCTCTAACAATTGCAAGTTACTCTTGGTTTCGCCTGAAAAGCCTCAAGAAGACCTCGCCGTGATGTTTGAGCGTGTACTCAAAAGTATCAAGTTAGACTTATCTCAAGCCTTACATATTCAGCCTCAACACTTATCTTCTATCTCACTCGGTGATGTTGAGTGGGTGTGGTTTGCCGGTTGTGAGTCCGCCCAAGAGCTGAAAGCTAAAACATTACAATCACCATTACTGTCTGACATTAATGGGAATAACCAACACCGCCGCGACTTATGGCAACAAATTTGTGCTTATGACTAATCAATTTTTACCGATTTCACAACAACACCTAGACGCTATTTGGCAGATAGAACAGACCGCCCATTCTCACCCTTGGTCTGAAACGATGATCCGCGATCTCGATAGCCGAGGTGCTTGTCACCATGTGCTTGAAGTCGATGGACAAGTAGTCGGGTATTTCTTCGCGCAGAATATCGTTGGTGAAGTGACGCTATTAAATATTGCTGTGGATCCAAGCCAACAAGGCAAAGGCTACGGTAAAGCGCTGACTGAGCACTTCCTATATATGTGTGAACAAGCGAGCGCAGAAAGTGCTTGGCTGGAAGTGCGCGAAAGTAATGTGAACGCGTTTAACTTGTATGAGAAAGCCGGTTTCAACGAAGTCGATCGCCGCCGCAACTATTACCCAACTAAGCAAGGCAATGAAGATGCGATTATTATGAGCTATCTTTTTATGTCTTTTAGCTAGTCATCTTGTCGCTTTTCGCTAAGCAGAGAATAAGCGACAAAATAGGGTGTAAACTGACCCTTTAGAAAGTGACACGCTTTCTGTATAATCCGCACACAGAATTCAAGGGCAAGTATTATCTACTTGCCCTTTTTACGCTTTAGATCAGCAAAGGGCGACTATGTCTTTCCAACAAGAAGTGAGCAAACGTAGAACGTTTGCAATTATCTCTCACCCGGATGCGGGTAAAACCACGATTACTGAAAAAGTTCTTTTATTCGGAAACGCGATTCAGAAAGCGGGTACCGTAAAAGGCCGTGGCTCTAACCAGCACGCTAAATCTGACTGGATGGAGATGGAAAAAGAACGTGGTATCTCGGTAACTACGTCGGTAATGCAATTCCCATACAATGATTGCCTAGTAAACCTACTAGATACTCCAGGACACGAAGATTTCTCGGAAGATACGTACCGTACACTAACTGCGGTTGACTCTTGTTTGATGGTTATCGATGCGGCGAAAGGTGTCGAGGATCGTACTCGTAAACTAATGGAAGTAACACGTCTACGTGATACGCCAATCGTAACGTTTATGAACAAACTTGACCGTGACGTTCGTGACCCGATGGAAGTGCTTGATGAGGTAGAAAGCGAGCTGGGTATGGCTTGTTCTCCAATCTCATGGCCAATTGGTTGTGGTAAAGAGTTTAAAGGTGTTTACCATATTCACCGTGATGAAACGATCTTGTACGAATCTGGCCACGGTCATGAGATACAAGAAGTACGTATCATCAAAGGTCTAGACAACCCTGAGTTAAATGAAGCGGTAGGTGACGATCTTGCTGAAAGCGTACGTGAAGAGCTAGAGCTTGTTATTGGTGCTTGTCCTGAATTTGACCACGACTTGTTCCTTGCTGGTGAACTAACGCCTGTTTACTTCGGTACTGCACTGGGTAACTTTGGTGTTGACCATATGCTAGATGGCCTAACGAAGTGGGCACCTGCACCGCAAACTCGCCAAGCGAATGAGCGTGATGTAGTCGCGACAGAAGAGAAGTTTTCTGGCTTCGTATTTAAGATTCAAGCAAACATGGATCCTAAACACCGTGACCGTATCGCATTCATGCGTATTGTATCGGGTACTTACAACCAAGGTATGAAGATGAACCATGTTCGTACTGGCAAGAACGTAAGTATCTCTGATGCGGTAACCTTCATGGCAGGTGACCGTGCGCGAGCTGAGAAAGCGTACGCGGGCGATATCATCGGTCTGCATAACCACGGCACAATCCAGATTGGTGATACCTTTACTCAAGGTGAAAGCCTGAAGTTCTCTGGTATTCCAAACTTCGCACCTGAGCTATTCCGTCGTATTCGTCTACGCGATCCACTGAAGCAGAAGCAACTTCTAAAAGGCTTGGTTCAGCTTTCAGAAGAGGGCGCTGTGCAAGTATTCCGTCCAATGCAGAACAACGACCTGATTGTTGGTGCAGTTGGTGTACTTCAGTTCGACGTGGTTGTAGCGCGCTTGAAAGCAGAATACAACGTAGAAGCTATCTACGAAGGTGTTAACGTTGCAACAGCTCGCTGGGTTGAGTGCGACGACGCTAAGAAACTGGAAGAGTTCAAACGTAAGAACCAATCTAACCTAGCGCTAGATGGCGGTGATAATCTGTCTTACATCGCACCTACTATGGTGAACTTGAACCTAGCTTCTGAACGTTTCCCTGACGTTCAGTTCCGAGCGACGCGCGAGCACTAATTACTCCGCGCTCTATTCGAGTTCAACAAAAACGTCTATTGTTCAGCAATAGGCGTTTTTTAATGCGTGCTCTTTAAGGTTGGAAGCGTGAGGTTAATATGTTCGGTTGGATAAAAGTTTGGATTAAGAAATACGATAAGTGGTGCGAGGAGCTTGGTTTAACACCTGAGAATAAGCGCAGCTGTGTGACTCAAGGACAACAAACAGAGAGTGGGGAAGATGACACCAGAATTAAGTGATTTTCCGCTATTTGATACCCATTGCCATGCGGACTTTGACGTCTTTGATAACGCTTTTTCGGTTGAGGAAAGTATTGGTGGTTACCTAAAAGAAGCCAAACAAGCCCAAGTTGAGAAGTTACTGATCCCCTCTATTGGTCAAAGTAACTGGAAAAAACTCGATGAAATCGCTCAATCTCACCCCAATATTTACTACGCATTAGGCTTCCATCCTTACTTTTTAGATCAAGCGGATTCGGTGCAATTTGAAGAGCTTCATCACTTACTCGCTTCAAAAACACGTCAGTGTGTGGCCATTGGCGAGTGTGGATTGGACTTTTTTGTGGACGTTGAACGAGAGAAACAAGAGCACTTTTTCATCCAACAAATGGAGCTTGCGAAGGCATTTGAGCTGCCTTTAATCATCCATGAGAGGAAGTCATACAACCGACTTATTGAGCTAATAAAGCAGCATAAGTTCACCTTAGGCGGTGTGATTCACGGCTTTTCTGGGAGTGAACAGCAGGCTTTGGCGTGGATCAAGCTCGGTTTCTATATTGGCGTCGGTGGAACGGTAACTTACCCAAGAGCGCAAAAAACACGCACAACCATCGCGAAACTGCCCCTTGAATACCTAGTGTTGGAAACGGATGCTCCGGATATGCCCATCTATGGAAACCAAGGAAATGTTAATCATTCCAAACATTTAGTTACGATATTAAATGAACTTTTTTTGCTTAGAAAAGAACCAAAGCAATCGATTGCAGCACAAATTTGGCAAAATAGCCATCGTGCATTTGGTATATGTGAATAAAATCGAAGGTTTTTGTTTATCGTTTGCGTAAATTACATCTTTAGTGTGAGCGTGATCACACTTGAGCGTGAATGGTACATGAATCTTATGCGAAAGTGTGAGGATGGCATTACTTTATTGGTGGTCGCATGAGTATAATTGCCCCCGCTTTATAGCCCCATTTTGTAACACGCCAATAAATAACTAATAAGGAAGTCATAAACCATGAGCCTGTTTATGAGCCTAGTCGGAATGGTTGCACTGATCGCAATCGCAGTCCTACTATCTGACAACCGCAAAGCTATTAATATCAGAACAACGGGTGGCGCTTTCGCTATCCAATTCGCACTTGGTGCATTTGTACTTTACATCCCTTGGGGTGTTGACCTACTTGCAGGTTTCTCTGCTGGTGTAGGAAACGTGATCGACTACGGTAAAGACGGTACTGGTTTTCTATTTGGTAGCTTAGTTAACTTCTCTGTTGACGGTATCGGTTTCATCTTTGCTTTCCAAGTTCTACCAACATTGATTTTCTTCTCTGCACTTATCTCTGTACTTTACTACATTGGTATTATGCAATGGGTTATCAAGATTCTTGGTGGCGGCCTTCAGAAAGCACTAGGTACTTCTCGTGCCGAGTCTATGTCTGCAGCAGCAAACATTTTCGTTGGTCAAACAGAAGCCCCTCTAGTTGTTCGTCCATTTGTTCCTAAAATGACTAACTCTGAACTCTTCGCAGTAATGTGTGGTGGTTTGGCTTCTGTAGCGGGTGGTGTACTAGCTGGTTACGCATCTATGGGTGTGCCTCTAGAGTACCTAGTTGCAGCGTCATTCATGGCAGCACCTGGTGGTCTACTATTCGCTAAAATCATCAAGCCTGAAACTGATAAGCCAGACGACAACATCACTGACGAAATGGACGGTGGTAACGATAAACCAGCGAACGTGATCGACGCAGCAGCAGGCGGCGCATCAGTTGGTCTACAACTGGCACTTAACGTTGGTGCAATGCTACTTGCATTCATCGGTCTAATTGCTCTAATCAACGGTATCCTAGGTGGCATCGGTGGTTGGTTCGGTATGGAAAACCTAACGCTAGAACTGCTTCTAGGTTGGATCTTCGCACCGCTAGCATTCATCATTGGTGTTCCATGGGAAGAAGCAACTATTGCTGGTTCTTTCATTGGTCAGAAGACAGTTGTTAACGAATTCGTTGCATACCTAAACTTCGTACCATACGTTGGTGAAAACGCTCAAGTTGTTGCAGCAACGGGTCAAGTGATGTCTGAGAAGACTCAAGCTATCATCGCATTCGCACTATGTGGTTTCGCAAACCTTTCTTCAATTGCGATTCTTCTAGGTGGCCTAGGTGGTCTTGCACCAAGCCGTCGCCACGACATCGCACGTATGGGTGTTAAAGCGGTAATTGCTGGTACTCTATCTAACCTGATGGCAGCAACAATTGCTGGCTTCTTCCTATCTTTCTAATTAAGTAGATTAGATTATATAGACGCCACTTTAATATCGCCCCGTAGCAAGAAATTGCTGCGGGGCTTTTTTGTTTTTAGGCCTGTTGAATCTGAATAGAAGTTTGATTCTATGGTGGGCCTAGAATGTTTTTTTGAGATACAAACCGTTTGCGTTCTAAGGCGCACTACAATTTATTGATGGATAGCTATAATGTATAAGCTGAGAGATAGGATGTCTCTTGTTGGCAAGAAAGTAACCGCTTGGATTCGTCCGTGGTTATTGTTCTGGGATTAAGCCAAACTTAGCGATACGCTATAGATGTTAGACACAACATGACTGATTTGTTGTGCCATAGACCAAACTGGTACTGTGCGGTGACAAGGATTGCAATTGGTAGCGAAAGTTATCAAGTCTTCAGGGAACCAAGTCCGTTCATTTGTGACTACTGAGCATGACTAAAATATCCATCTATACTGGATGGAGGGCGAAGTAGTTAACTATTTGAATATATTGATCGGAGATAGAAATGAGCGATTTAAAAGCAGCAGCTCTACGTGCACTTAAACTTATGGACCTAACGACGCTAAATGACGACGACACAACTGAAAAAGTTGTAGCGCTTTGTCACGACGCGAAGACTGCGGTAGGCAACACTGCTGCAATCTGTATTTACCCTCGCTTTATCCCAGCAGCTAAGAAAGCGTTGCGTGAGCAAGGTACTCCAGAAGTACGCATTGCGACTGTAACTAACTTCCCTCATGGTAATGACGACATCGAAATTGCTGTTGCAGAAACAAAAGCAGCAGTAGCGTACGGCGCAGATGAAGTTGACGTAGTATTCCCATATCGTGCTCTTATTGCTGGCAACGAAGAAGTTGGCTTTGAGCTAGTTAAACAGTGTAAAGAAGCATGTGGCGACATCACACTGAAAGTAATCATCGAAACTGGTGAGCTTAAAGAAGAAGCACTGATCAAGAAAGCATCTCAAATCTGTATCGAAGCAGGTGCAGATTTTATCAAAACTTCAACAGGTAAAGTGCCAGTAAACGCGACCCCAGAGTTCGCACGCATGATGCTTGAAGTTATCCGTGACATGGGCGTTGCTAAAACAGTTGGTTTCAAACCTGCTGGTGGCGTGCGTACTGCTGAAGATGCAGCACTATACCTAGCAATGGCTGATGAGCTACTAGGCGCTGAGTGGGCAGACAACATGCACTACCGTTTTGGTGCTTCAAGCCTACTAACTAACCTTCTTAATACATTAGAAGTGACAGACCAGACTGCTGATCCAGCAGCATACTAATTTACTCGTCATATTTGACGCAGCAGCGTTGTTGACTGCGTAAGTTCATCCTAATCACATAGAGCCGCTATGCTCATAGGAATGAACTTCGATTTTCTATCAAGAGAATAGTCGCCTAGCTGCAACGCCAAATATTTAGAGTATTGAACATAATAAGTCTGTTTGATGGAGTGGCGTTAAGCCACTCCATATTACCTCTTTATCCTACAACCATACTCGCTCAGAGTTTGGGAGGCACTAATGTATCTACCTCAAGAAATTATTCGCAGAAAACGTGATGGCGAAGTCCCCCCCTCTGGCAGGATAGTTGTCACTGTTAAAATTTACCCAGCATGGGCGGTAATGAGTGAACCTTGTCTCGTA
>NZ_CANLBV010000129.1 GCF_947488985.1 uncultured Vibrio sp. | reverse complement strand
GAATGACAGATACCGCCTTAGTTGGCGGTATCTGTGTTGATATTAGAAAGTCAATGAGTCGGTTCGTAGACGCTTACTATTAAGTCAACAGTTTGAACAAGTGCTGTTGATCACATTCCCGCAAGTTGGACTTTTCTTTCCTTATTAACCGCGCAGAAGTTACCACGCTTGGTACGACACTTAGAGCATCGTTCACATTCAACCGGGCTTCTATCCCCTTCCTTCCAGCGCTTCACTAGATGTGGTTCAGAAAGTAGAGGTCGTGACAAGGCAAAGTATTCGATACCCGTGTTATTAGCAATCGCTTCAATCGCGTCTACATCAGTTAAACCACCGACTGTAATAACTGGAATGTCAACATCTTGGCTGATCGCATCGCCATATTCATGGAAGTAGCCTTCAGCTTGAATGGTAAAGCCATCATGCGATTCACCAATCATAGTGTCGGCTTTGCCATGAATGTTACCCGATACCACAATGCCATCGACACCCACTTGCTCTAGCTTTTTACACACCATGCGCGTTTCATCAAAGGTGCCCCCCCCTTCAAAAAACTCCGACGCTGTCAGCTTAACTAAAATCGGAAAATCATCGCCCACCAACTGGCGAGTCGCCGTATAGATTTCGAGTAAGAATCTCATACGATTCTCAAGGCTACCACCATACTCGTCTTCACGTTGGTTGTAATAAGGGCTTAAAAACTGGTTAATCAAATAAGTATGAGCCGCATGAATTTCTACGCCATCGAAACCGGACTGCAGTGCTCTCAATGAAGCCTTGGCAAACGCATCAACAATGTAATCAATTTCCTCTTTGGTCATCGCTTTGCCAAGAGTTTGCGTGCCCTTCTCTGGAACCTCACTGGGCGCATAAATGATTCGCTCACCAACATTATGAGTGGTTTTGGTACCACCATAAGCCAGTTGCATCACGATTTTCGAGTCGTTGTCGTGAACTCGTTGAGTCAGCTTTTGGTACTCTGCTATGAATGAATCGTTATAGATACCCATCATACCCGCATTCGGCTTCTCTTCTTCAACGATGTTCGCGTAACCCGTGACGATCAAACCGATCTCCCCTTGAGCCAACTCATCATAGATAGCATAAAGTTTATCGGTCATATGGCCATCTTCCGTCGCCATATTTTCCCACGTCGCACTTCTTATGAAGCGGTTTTTAAGTGTCATGGTGCCGATGCGAGTTTCTGTAAACAAAGTACTCAAGTCTAATCCTCATTAAGTCGTTTCGTACTAGTGACCCATTTTCGATGGGTACGGTTTGAGGCGGATATTACAGAAATATGATTGGGGAAACTTAATCTAGATTAAGAGAGCGGCACTCTAATATAAGAAAAGATTGCAACGTCATAATCAGAAGGAAAATAGGAAAGTGCCTGACTGGCATTCGCAGCAACGCCCTTTCTTCAATCGATATCGACTGTTCTTGATATGAGTAACAAGCAGGCGCGAGATACCATTTCTCGAGCCTGCTTTAATAGCGATTATTCGGAATAAGTTTACTTAATAATGCTGTTACGAACCGCTTTCCCCGGGTAAACATTAGGCAGCACTTTAGACTCCTCTACCACTACTGTTCCGTTCACCACAATATATGGGATACCTGTTGATGGCAAACCTGGTTCTTTAAGTGTCGAGTTGTCCGTTACCGTTTCGGGATCAAACATCGTGATGTCAGCATCTGCGCCCACTTGAATACGACCCTTTTTACTCATTTGGTTGATACCATTGTCTTGTAGGAACTTAGCTGGCATATAAGACATTTTAGAAACCGCAGACATCAATGGCATTAGGTTATCTTCACGAACCATTTTCAACACGCGAGCTTGAGTACCCGCGGCTCTTGGGTGTCCTTGTAACTCCTAATAAGACGTATTCCAGTTGTAAGCCATCATCCCATTCTCTTTCATTAATGGGAAAGCATCACTCCCGACAATGGTGGATTCATGAGCCAGTGCGTTTTTAAGATCTTGATCCGTCGCACCGTAAAGCATAACACTCGCTTGAGGGTTCTCTTTAAGCAATTGCTCGTATCGCTCCTTGGTTAAAGGTTTCATCGTTTCGGTTTCAATGATGTCTGAGTAATCTCGCGCCATATTACGTTGATAGTTTTCAGGCTCTAGGTAGTCCGCCGCCGCAATGGTCGCACCGTAATTATATGGATAGATCTCCGCAGCCACATTCATGCTTTTTGCTTTGGCATCATCCAGCATTTTAAGTGCGACCGGTGTTTCATTAAGCGTTTGCTGGTGCACATGCTGAACCAACAAGCCACCACCGTAAATCTCCACGCCAGATAGCACCTCCTCAATACCTATTAAGCCCGATTATTGACGAGTTTTGTCAGTCTACTAAATTGCTGGAGACGGATTCAACACGTCCAAAAATTTAACCTAATCGGTGACTATTTAATGGCTCAATCGACATGAACAAGCATTACGCACATCATAGTTAGAGTTATGAATTACCTAATCCTGCCAAAATCTGATATGTTATACTTAATAGACTCATCATTGGGTACAACGTATGAACTTTAGTATTGAACAGTTACTTGCCTTTGTGACCGTTTACGAAGAGCGCTCATTTAGCAAGGCTGCAACCCGACTCAATAAACACCGCACAACTACAGGCCAAGTCATCAATAATCTTGAAGACATGCTAGCCATTGAACTGTTCGAACGTATAGGCCGCACTGTTGAGCCGACTGAGGATGGTAAGCTTCTTTATCACTACGCTAAGTCTGCGATAGAGCAATCTCGTATCTTCGACAATATCGCATTAAGCCTCTCATACGGTGGCCTAGAAAGTATTAACTTTGCCTACCCGAGTATGACACCACACCGTTTACTTTCTTCGATACGAGATCAGCTTGATCAAGATTTCCCTAACATGAAAGTGAACTTTCTGGTCAGAACCAAAAACCAAATTGAAGAAGGACTGACCAGCGGTGACATTCATTTTGGTTTAGTGATGATCGATAAAGGCAAAGGGATTTACAGTAAAGATTCCACCTTTATTGGCTATATGGAGTTTTTACCGTTTGTTAAAAAAGGGGGAAAACTGTCCCGACTATCATCGGCTGAAGCACTTAAGGCTTTGCGCACGACGCGACAATTTGTTCTAAGTGCGTTTGAAGATGAAGGGCTCAAAGAAAAACTTCTTGTATCAGCCGTACATGAAGAAGTTGATCAACTTGCTTTGGTTATCAAATTGGTCCAAGACGAACTCGGTTGGACTTGGCTACCTAAGGTGCTGTCAGAGTATCCCTATAACACGGAAGACTTACAAGCATTGGAATTAGATCAATTAAAGATGGGAATGAAATTCTCTTTTGCGCTATGGAACCCACATTCAAAGCAAATCATGGAAGTGAAAAAATCGATCATGACAGCAGCAGAGGCATACATTCAGCGCTTTATTTCGCTACAAAATACATTGGACCAATAACAAAGAATCAAAGCTACGGCACTGACATCAAGCGATGATTCTTTACCGAACAAACAATAAAAGTGATCCCATAGGATCACTTTTATTGTCGCTGAAACCTCTTAATGTGGCACTGTTCAACTCACCCGTCCGCCATTATTTTTCGTATCAAAGACTAAGCCGTTCATACGCTACCCCGTCGTTGTAATCTTCTTAAATCAAGATTTGTTTAATCATTCAATGACCTGTACGCTAGCGCCTCTTCTCATAAGCCAACAGCAGAACAACCTATGAGCGCCCAACTTCGCAACCGAATTTTCATCGTGCTTGGAATTCTATTCCTAGCTCTAAACCTTAGAGGGCCATTTACTAGCTTAGCGCCTGTACTTTCACAGGTTATGGAAGACCTAAACCTTACCTCTTCCGCTGCTGGGTTGTTAACGGCTTTACCACTGCTAACCTTCGCTTTATTCTCCCCCCTAGTCACCAAGGTATCTCAAAGGATTGGGCTTGAACCAAGCTTGCTATTGGCGTTAGTTCTGGTCACCACAGGTATTACCCTACGTTCTTTAGGCATCATCACGACTTTATATATTGGTACGGTTATAATTGGCGTTGGTATCGCCATCGGTAACGTTTTATTGCCCGTTGTTGTTAAGAGCAGTTTCCCTACACGCATCGCGACGGTGACCTCTTTGTATATCTTTACGATGGGCATTGGTTCGACGTTAAGCTCTGGTTTCATGGTCCCGCTTTCAGAACTCACCTTATTCACGCTGACTGGGTGGCAGTTAGCACTGTTAATGAACCTTGTATTCCCGATAGCAGCCTTGATAATTTGGCTGCCTAAAATCAGAAAACGATCTTCTTCAACCACCAGTAACCAACAAGAAGATAAGGCTCTTCCGATAAGTAAGATGCTCAAGAGTGGTATCGCATGGCAAGTGACGTTAGCACTTGGCCTCAACTCATTTACCTTCTACTCATTGGCGGGGTGGTTACCTCAGATTTTGAATAGCCTTGGCTACAGCGAAATCGATGCCGGATACATATACGGATTCCTACAATTTTCAACCATGGTTCCTGGGTTGTTATTGCTACCGTTCCTAGCCAAAAGTGATAACCAGCAGTGTCTTATTACCCTTTGTGCTTCAGGCGTGTTTGTGGGCTTAATTGGCCTTCTGTACCTCCCTGATTATGCGATATTTTGGGTGGGGTTATTTGGCTTGGCTAACTGTTCTACCTTTATTATCGCGCTTTCCTTTGTTGGGCTCCGTACATCGAATAGTAGTCAAGCAGCATCACTTTCTGGAATGTCTCAAGGGATGGGCTATGCCTTAGCGGCGACAGGCCCTACTTTGATGGGTAAGCTTCATGCACAAACGGATTCTTGGAGTATGCCTATTCTGTTAATCGCAGCCGTGGCATTTACGTGTACGATTTTTGCGGCACTTGCTGCCCGAGACACAAAGATCATCCTTTAAAGGGTTATCCAATATTGATCAATGCACTTTATTACCAATGGCTTATTGAATATTTATATGTGAGGTGTGCACCTTGACTTTGTGCAACATTACACCTAAATTAAGCAAAACAATTGGTATTGAGGAAAATGGATTTGACCTTACCATCAGACCTACGCGTTTTGATTGTCGATGACTCTAAAAGTGCAACGATCCTCATCAAGCAACAACTTGCGAGCCTTGGTATTACTCGTGACAATATCTTTATTGCAAACGACTATCGACAAGCCATCAAAACGATCGAAAGACACTCTTTCCATGTAATTCTCATCGATTATCATTTGGAGCAATCCTTTACAGGATTCGAATTGTTGGGGATCTTGTACCGAAATCGACTTATTGATCACACCGTAGCGACGATTCTACTCTCTGGCGATTTACGTCAAGAGACGGTATTAACCGCCCTTTCAGGCGAAGCACATCATTTCATCTCCAAGCCAATCAATACTCAGTCGTTAGGTAAAAAGATCCGAGCAGCAGTATTCGAGTCGCAACAGATCGACCAACTGAACCGCATCTATCCAATTAATACACCCAACTTGCTTAAAAAAGCATTGGATATCCCTAATAACCAAGCGAATACTCACTTTGAAGCAACGCTCATAGAGCACTTAATTGGCAGTAAAAGTTGGGACTTACTTACTAGCCTACTCAAAAGCTCAAGAACAAAAATGCATCCGACTAAATTAGTTGCTGAGGCATTGATTCTAGACAGTTTAGGTAAACCGAACCTAGCAATAGAGAAGCTACATAATTATCTCATTGCTCAGCCCCTATCACTCAATGTGATTGATTGCTTAAGCTTTATCTATGAAAAAAATCAAATGCTATTGCCCGCTCTCAAGTTGGCGATTAGAGCATTTGAAATGACACCGAGCATCAGCCACCGTGCAATACGAGCGATAGACTTGGCAGTGCACGCAGAGAATACACAGATGCTCATCAAGCTTGGTGAAACGTATGCCACACACATTTCTTCAGCTGACATCGATGTGATTCATTCAATCGGCACACACTTTGATTATCTAAAGACGGCTTACCAACGAGAAAGCCAGCTAAAAAATAAACGTATAGTGCTTGAGCACGCAAACCAATTTACTGAGCTGGTGAACCTAAAACTTCCTGTAAAACAGCAGCAACAAGTTTTAGCTACTCTTGCCCTATTTCAGAGCAGCATATTACTGATAGAGAACAGCCCTCAAGTTGCCCATAAAAAACTGATTAGAGCCTCAACTCTGCTCGCGAACAACTTTTATAACCAACCAAACCACTTATTAGTTCAACTGTTACCGCTGCTCGCTCACTTTGGTGAATACTCTCTTTACCACTTAGCGGCTGAGTGCTTAAAAGTTCGGGGGGAAGCCATAAACCATCAACTTAAATTAAAAAACGTAGACCCTTCAACTTATATCAACATCGAAAATTCGGGGTCTATACAAGAATTAAGAACTTATATTAACAATTATCCCTATTCAGTAGCAGCCAAACTCGACTATATATACGCAATTAATGCTACAAACGGGGACGCAGAATTTAGCAACAAATTCTTAAAACAACTGGCACAACTCGAACTTCCACCAAGATGGAATCAATGGATCAGTGAATCATCAAGGTATGGTTTTTCCACTAAGCCACCCTGCCCATTCTCAACATTCAGCAGACAGGAGTCTATATGCTAGATTTTGATGCTTTAAATGCATACTTAGATAATGACAGAGATGTCATTTACGCCGTTTTATCGACATACCAAGAAGACCATGGTAATTCATTAGAAGAAATAAAAGAGCTAGTACAACAACAAGATTGGGGCAAACTTCATTTTATTGTGCATACCTTGAAGGGCATATTAGCCAGTTTTGGCGAGGATACTGCTACGGTCGCGTTAGAAAATGTGGAACAAAACACCCTTAATAAACTACCGCCTCAAGATGAGGACCTGTCCGTTATATATAGTGAAGTAGAGATCATCAATCAACAAATCGATGAAGTGCTGAGCACCTACTAATACCATCAATTCCGACTGGTAACGAAATCAATAATAGCAAAAGAGTTAAGGTATATTCGTAACATACCACCTTAACTCTTTTTCATTATTACAGTCTCTCACATAAGTTAACTGCATTCACAAAATAAACCACAATTCGAAAATTACCTCCCCTCCTTACAGTGCTTTATAAATCATGCGTATAGCTAGGTTTAACATAAATAAGGTAAGCGTCTTTAAATCGACTCATTCAATCCTTTCAATAAACGTCGTAACCTTTAACTTTGATCGTTAAAGGTA
>NZ_CANLBV010000128.1 GCF_947488985.1 uncultured Vibrio sp. | reverse complement strand
TGAAGTACACCTAAACCCAGAAAGAGAAGCTGCTTAATAAGTAAGCAAATGATGACAACTACCTTGAAAAACGCCGGATGATTGGGATATCGGATGTGACCGGGTCACTTTTTAGTGTGCGACACACTTCATATCCGTCCATCTCAGGCATCATGATATCGAGAAGAATCAAATGTGGTTTTGGGGAGGATGAGGCGATTTTTAACGCCCTTTCACCGGATGTTGCTGCTTTGATTTTAAAATCGTCGTTGAGGATCCCTGAGAGGGTATGGATATTATCCGGTATGTCATCAACGACCAAAATAATGGGTTTGTCTGTCGTTATTTGATTCATTTTTTGTCCCTAAAAAATTTAATCAGATCACTGATATAAATGCTAACAAAGCGCAGCGTAATGTGGTGAAAATGCATGATTTATTGAGGGTTAACTCTTTGTTTTGGAATCTAAAAATATCAACACGCCCTAGCATATGAATAGATATTTTATATCTTAACCTTTACTTAACAAAAAATAACAACATCGACAGGGTCGTTGTGTGATCAGGCTTGAATTGTTGAAGTCAAAACCGGTTAATGCACTAAGTGCGCGTGTTGAGATGTTCAGCTTATCTTTGCTGTTTTAGTAGAGTCTGATATCGACTGGGCAGAGCAGCGTCATCGAATAACTGTTCTAGTATGACCGCGAGAGAAAACCAATCGTCAACTTGGCTTGTGACGAAATAGTCTCTTGAGTACTGGGGGGTGTAGCTCTCAAAGCGCAGCGCAGCGCGCTCAGTGCCTATTTTAGTGACAGAGCCAAAATCGATGAGTTGCATCTGGCCTTGCTGACTGATCACAATGTTGGACGGCTTAATATCGCCATGGATAAAACCAAGCGTATGGATTTGGTTGATGGCTGACTCTAAAGTGCTAAGCCAGTGAGAGGGCAAACTGGCTTGGATATTTGAGCTGTTGTGAATTTCCAGAAGTGTTTTACCACTCATATGAGTAAGAGTTAGGCAGTCACAGTGATGGATAAAAAAATAATCACAATATGTTGGCCAAACATTGCTGGTATTGGAACGGGTGTTGGAATAAAGAAACTCCGCCTCTTGCTTTAAAAAGTGTCGATGCTTTACCTGATGAGCACATTTAATGGTAACCAAGCCCCAATGAGAGTGTTGGGCTTTCAATACTCGTGAACTTAAACGAGTGAGGTGAGTGTAGCCTTGCATGGCTAACGCGTGTAGAAGCTTTTCATCGTTCACATCTACTTTATTTAAAGAGATCGTCTCCTCAAAAAATGGAGTTCGCCTTAATGTGCAAGGTGAGTGATTTGAACGTGCATTAAATGATCTCACTTAAATCCCACTTGGCAATGAAAATCCTGAGAAGAAACCGGGCACAAATGGATTTGATTGACCTTGAGTTTTGATGGTCAACTTCACTTTACTGTCCCCGTAAACAAACTCGACCTGTGTGTCTTGTGCTGATGTAAAGTTTACGTTTGGTTCGAATAAACGGAACCAACTCCATGTGCCTGTTACCGTGTTCTGACCGATAGTCGAACCCTGCGCATTAAGTTGAATACCTAACTTTTCGATAAACTTCGCATTACCTTGCCATGATTGTTGGCTCCATAACGTCGGCCCATGACGATAGGTAAAGATAGGTTTGTCTGAAATGATCGAAAACTCGGTAACGTTGGGTGTCATGTCGACGGCTTTCAATTGGAAGTCGATCATAATGTTCGATGGGTCAGCTAAGAATAGGGCGCTCTTTATATCGTCGGCTTTATCTATCATTGTCCAAACCTCTGGCGTAATCGATAAGCCTGTACCCGGCAGTAGTCCCGGTAAATAAGGTGCTTGATCGCTATTTTTAACGAATCCATTAAGGCGAGCTTGAGAGAATTTATCGACTATGCCATTAGTAACAAAGAAGGCTTTGACATCAGCGACACTCACATCTGATTTAGACTTTCGGTTAAACGGATAAAAAGAGGCAAGCCGCTGTTGGTAAGGTTGATAAACTTCATTCGACCATGCTGTGTTGAGGTAGTCGTGGGCTAACGACATCACCATTTCATTACTCTGATGCACAACCTTATTTGTCAGCTCTTCAGCCACAGTTAAATGATGATGAGATAAACTCGACAATGCTGAAATCGGATTTCCCGCTTGCAGCGTTGCGGACAGTATATTAAACGCGATTTTTTGTGGCTCTTTGGCTTGGTAAAATTGGTCAGCCCATTTGTTAGCATTGATAAACGCAGTGATCAGAGTATCTATTGGCTTGTTACCTTGATCATTAGCGGAGACTTGTTTTTTGTACGCTTGGAAGCTGAGAGAAATTTGGCGAGCGGATTCCTTTTTGTCAGGATCTTGCATCGGTATGCTCTCAGGAGCGGGTTGTTTATCATCTTTAGCTGGTATCGCCAGTTCGACATAGGTGTATTTAGCGATCGTTGAGTACAGGTCGACTAGCGGGTTGTGACTTGCGCCAGACAGGCTTGCGAATGCATTTTTGAGCAGCTTTGGATCTGTGATTTCTTTGACTTCAATATTGCTAATAAGATCACGCCAATAGTTAATGTAATCATTTTGGTAAGTTTGCTTGAGCTCACGACTGATTCGGTGCAGTTCCAGTGCGCTAGGGTATGCCCCTGCAACCCCTTGATATGACTGCAAGGCCGACTTTAGAGTTGGGGAGTTGATGGATAAATCAAGTTCGTTAAAACCGGTTGGCGTGTAGATGTAAGGTACCAAGTAGCCGGCATAACTTGCTGAGAACTGAAATACCGAACTAAAATTGTCTCCTAACTCGCCGCGAATATCGACACGCTTTGAAAAAGTGCTAGAGCTTTGAATATGTTCGTATAACAGCGTTTCAATGCCGGTTTGAGTGATGACTTTTTTCGCTAGGCTCTCTAGATCATGGTTCGATTTCACTGGCGTTAGGTTACGCGCAAAGATGTCATTGAGCAGCACATCTAGCTGCGCAATGTTGACGCTATCCGCTTCGCCTTGGTCTTGCAGCGTACGAATATAGTAGTTTTTGAGCTCTTGGACATTGGTTCGGTCTTTGCTGAATAGTAAACGATAGTTGTTTAACAGAGATAGCGTCTGAGATTGATCCTCAAGGTTTACGTATACAAACAGGTCTTTTTCAAGCGTATTTTCCATCGAAGGAATGAGGACCTGTTGCAGTTCTGTGTAATAGGCCTCTTCGACTTCTTGCTTAATACTAGGATTTGGCATAAATGGCAGGCTATACCAAGGTTCAGGCTGTTTATATAGGCTATAGATGCGCTGCAACGAAAACAGATTCGGGATATTATCAGCCATGTTTTCGATGTCATAAGGTGATGCTGATATCGCTTCTTTGTAACGTTCAAGCATGATATCGGCTCTGGTTTCACGTTGATTCTGGAAATCAAAGTCGAATTTGATCACTAGCAAGACTCCAGCGAGTAGGGCAGTCCAACAGAGCGTGAAAACAACTTGGTTAACAAGCAGCGTATTCTCTTTGCGTCTGTTTACGCCCACCAGTTCATGTTCAGATAAAATGACATGAGTCATTAGGTATTGAGCAAACAGAGTTTGGTTTACAGGAATTTGCTCTTTTTGTTGATAGTGCTCGTGACCAACCGAAGAAGAGACGGCGCTCGCTAGCAAGTCTGTTTGCGCAGAGCTTTGTCCATCATGAGTGAAGTAGAAACCTCGAAATTGCAGTGCATCACTGAGTTGTTCCCCTCTATATAATCGATTAAGGAACAACCAAAGGTTTTGCTTTAATAGCCCAAATTGAAAAGGCGCACTGGCAATAGATTTTCGATAATCTTGATTGAGTTGCCCAGCAAGCGCGTTGCTCATGTTGGCAATAAGTTCACTGATTATGTGATCATATTCATCATTAAACCAATCCGCGTCGATACCACCGTGCTTAGAGTACGGGGCTGTGGCTCCGAAGACTTCGTTTCTTTTTGATTCATCAAACGCAGAGAAGAACTGACAAAAGTCGCTGATACTGCCCATATTCGAGATCACGTTATAAATTGGCAGGCTGACTCCAAATGATTGATTAAACGTTTTTATTATCGATTTAAGCGCGTCAGCTTGTTGCGTTATCTGTTCATTGTTTTCTAACAATGAGCAGATATCTGTTGTGAGCAATAAGCCATTCGCCGCTTGTCTAGGCCGCCATGCAGTGAGCGAGTGACACAGCGTTTTCAGGTACTCCGGATGTTGGTCTTCACCCGTACTCACTGATACCAAGATAGAATGCTCACTCACCCAAAATAGGATAGGGAACTCAATGTCATTACCGAAGTCATCGAGTTTATACGCTTCGTAACCCATTTGAGTGATGATGCTTCTGTCTTTACTCGGGTTTTGGCTCAACAGTAGATAGATTGGCTGATCATAACGGCTGGTTAAGCGAGTTTTCCGTTTCTGGCCACTGATCATACGTTTGAAGTGGTGGGCTAACTGTTTCTGTCTTTTCTGAATGAGCTCTTTACCCAACGATTCTTGTTTCGCTTTTGCGCTGCGCTTGATCAGTACCCAATAGCAAAGGACACCGATAAGGGTTGAGACAATGGCGGTCGTGGTCAGCGCCCACACCAAATAAGCATTGAGTGGGGTTAATAGAATGACGCTAGAGACGACAGTAAAAAAGGCGACAGAGGCTAAGGCAGAGATACCCACTGTTTTTTTTACGTTGCCTGATTGGTTTGGTTTGGCATCCGGCATAATCAGTTAGACTTTTCCTTGTTTAACTCATGAGCAGAAGTGCGAACGATAATGGCGTTAATTTGGTCGTTGTCTACGTACCATGCTTTGGTGCTTCTCGCTTGTTCTGCGGTATCAGCTCTTAATATTACTCGATAGTATTTCTTGTACGCCGAGATGATCGGCTCATAAGCTGATGGTGATAGGTTATCTATAAAGGCTTGGGCGTTTTTCTTACTAGAGAAAGTCGCGAGCTGTACCAACCAATTGGCTGAGCTCGGTGTCAAGTGGTTGTTTTGCGAGGCTTTCAGCGCGTCGGCTTTACTTGCGTGACGTGGTGGGGTCTCTAAGTCGTTATCTTGGCTGATAAATACGATGTCTTTTATTTCACCTGATAACACATAGCGTTGGCTAAAGCTGTTCAAAAATGTGAAATCACGTGCGCGTTGACTGTGGGTCTTGGCGTACCAGAATTCCGTTAAGCCAATGCTGGTAGCGATCAAACAGAAGAAAAACAAGCTGGTGATCAAGTAACGTTTACGCCTAGTTGGTTTCCTGACTTCTGGAAGTTTTACTTTAGTACGGCAATGCACCCCGTTGGCGGAGCGATATTGGCTAATGGTTTGTTCTAACTGATGAACAAATGCTTTTAACTGCTCTGCGCCGCCTTCACGATATTGGCCTTTGAATCCAATATTAATGAAGAGGTAGATGATCTCTAAAAGGTCTATCAGCTTGTGGGGTTGTCTTGCGGCTTTTTCTGCGACAGAGAAGAACAGCTCCCCCCCATTACGCATACCAAACAATTCGCTCAGCAGGGTTTTGTTTTCCCAGCTGCGCTTCTCTCCCCATTCGGTGTAGATGATGAATTCATCGATGACAACTGCATACAAAAAGCACAGCTTATCGATAACCGCGATAGGGTAAGTGAGATCGGTTGCTTGAGCTTTTATGTCGTTGATACTCTGAATAAACTGTTCACGAAATAGTGTGAGATCTTCTGGTTCAGAGAGCGTGGATATTTTGAGTGTTTTAGTCAGTAAATCGCTGCTGATGTTGATCAGTTGATTCTCTGCCTTATCAAAGTGACGCAGAAACTCTTCTTGAGTGCTGCTTGAGTGCACAGCAACCAATGTAGAGAATATCTGATCAGACTCGGGATTAGCTGAGCCTTTTAATGCTCTATCGATGACCAGTGTTTCTTCGTCTAAATAATCCATAATCATTATCTCAACGCGTATAGAACGACTTCGAGGGCAGGAATGCGAGCATCAACGTGTAGCGCAATTGCGTCACGTGTATCTAGCATGTCTAACCAATTTCGATCTTTGGTATCGACTTCGAAATAGGCGACGCCTTGCATCGGCTTAAGCTCGCTCGGTGCGATCGGAAGCGGTGTTAATGAGATACCAGAAAGCGAGCTTCGAACGAGTTCTACAATCTTGTTGTTACTGCTTAGCTTGGCCGAAATAGGGAATAGCTCATTAAGCTCTGTGCTACTGATATCAGACTTAACACTGAGAACGAAACGACGGTTATAAACGCTGCTTGGATCTTTAATTAATGTGCGAAGCAATCGACGCTTCTCAAATAGGGATATATCCCATTTGAACTCGATAACCGAATCTTGTTGAACCAGCGTCAGTAAGTTTCTTAAGCTCGAAAACAACGGGTTAAAGTTGTTGTATAGCTGGTCATACTTTAATGGTTTGCATTGGTCAGGAATCGCTGGCGTTAACGCCATCACCTGAGCTTCGAACTGTTTTAATTTGGAATACAGCTCGTGAGTTGGGTATTTAGTATTGCTGATGGTCAACTCAAACCACGGAAGCCATGTGTTGAGAGTTTGCAGCCATAAGAAATCTTGCATCATAGACTGAGGGCTTTTTTGCCCTTGTCCTGCCTCGATGCGCTTGAGAAGGTTTTGAGCTCGGTTGCTAACTAGTGCGTGAATCTCTTTGACTCGCTCGTTCAGCAACGTTGAAGCGCCATAATGCAAACAGGCAGGAATAAAGGCTCTATCGAGCACGACTTCGTCAGAATCACTGATCTCCAAGATCTTAGCCACTGGAATTAGGGTAAACCCGGAGGCATCTTCTTCTGCAAATTTGAGCTCGATATTAAGTTGAGCCACATCAACCTCGACGCTGGCGTTTTCAGAGGTAGATGTGTCGAATACATTGATTGAACGGGTGATATAACGGCTCTGCTCTTGACCATCTTCGCTGTAATCATTGTTACCTTGCAACGAGATAGGCAGAGCAAGATAAACGATGGTTTCAATGGTGCCTTGCGGAATATCGACTACGATTTCTTGTTTGAGGTTGAATTGGGTTCCATCGGGGAACACACCTGAACAGCTCGGTATAGACAGCTTACCGATCCTTAAGAGATCGTGGTTAAGCACCAGTTCGGTGATACCGTAAAAAGGGGCAAAACCTGCCAGTGTTTCGATGTTCTGACGAATGTAGTTTTGCACATAGCGATCTTGCTGCTGAAAGTGCTGAGGGGCAATAAACATCCCTTCTTGCCACACGACTTTTTTGAAAGCGTCCACGTAAAATCCTTTTCTATTATTTTTATACAGTGGCTTTTTTATGGTTCATCGCAGCTTTCCGGGGAAAGCCGCTTTTATCTTCAAGAAGAAGTAGTCTGTATCTCGATACC
>NZ_CANLBV010000127.1 GCF_947488985.1 uncultured Vibrio sp. | reverse complement strand
GAAACTCAGTGCATTGTTTAAGAATTAGGCAACTATGGACCAGGCATGTCTTCTATCTGAATTAAGCAACAAAACCTATCATTATAGGTATACCCCCATGATAAATGTCATCTAACCCCAAGGTTGAAAAACAAACTCCGAAGTTGGGACAAAGGTTCCAATGTTATACGAAGTGTTTTTCGAACCGTCACCATAATCGGTTTGACGAAAGTCGAAGTTAACGATGCCGATATCAAATAACCACCTAGCCTCCATTCATCACCATTTTCTTTAATCGAACCATTTAACATCCTTGTTTCATCTAAGCCTAAATATCTATTTAACATTAAGCCTGTACTGGAATAACCAAATCCTGTGCGGGTAATTATTTTTGTGGGATCTTCCGGGTTCTTTTCATCTGCATTTACGTCTAATGCACAGCGATTAGAGAAATCGGAACTAACTTTTGATTATTCATAGCTCAAACTGTTAATTAGTTGAATGAAAATAAAAGTAAGAGCTCTACAACAGTTATCACCAAATAAAAAATACTTGTATACAAGCGCAAATTAAATATATCAATATAACATTAGATATACCTATTGCCATTTCAAGGCATTCAAGCATAAAACCGTATTAAATATTCTTAACAACTGAATAAAATAAAGGTAAAGTCACATATAAAAAATACCCTATATACCCATATAAAATGATAAAAATAATTATAAATATCACTGTTAATCCTTGATGGAGGATATATAGTACAAAAAAGAGGGCAACAATGACCCAAAAGGAGGAATAATAGTGGTCACTATACTAATTGTATCTTTATCGATGCTGCTATTTTTTATCTTAACATTTTACAAACAAAAAAACAGGCACAGCCAAAGCAGTGTACTTCCTGTATTCTTATGTCAGAGTATCGAGCAATAATATATCCGAATGACAGTTTATTGAATGAAAAGATAAAGGAAGACTGGAATATCAATAGCAGAAATATGCTTAAAACGACGCACTCGCTCACTCAAAAATTACAACTAAAAAATCGGGAAGTCCGAAAAGTAGAGAAACTAGAGTTTTAACTTTTTAAGCTTAAAAATCAATGAATTAAGTTTAACGATTGCTGGCCGCATTGGCTCTCTTTATGAGTGCCTGCGTCCGAATACTCTACAAATTATTCCAAAGCTTACAGAAAATAAATTTGAATGGATGACAATAAAATATTCATACAACACAATATTTAGTCGAGGAAATCTAACACAATTTAATTATCTAATCATAGAAGAACTTGCGACCCAAATTTTACATGAAGCTAAGTCAAATAAGAAAACATTAATCCACACATTCTATTAGCTCTTGCTGCTATAGTTTGCACGATTTTCATTAAGCAGAATTAAGAAAAAACTTAATTGCTGATAGCTAAACCATTTTGAGATATAGACATGTTAAATCCAACTATTGATGTACTAATTGTATCTAAAAGTAGGCTAAGAAAAGGAACTCGCCCAGATCGCTCATCTCCCAGAACAGATGCCAGCTCAAAGAAAAGAGAGCTAAAAGAATATGATGGACCATTATTGAAATCAGGCGAATTCCCCCTAGAAAGCTGGTTATCTACATACAAGAGAGGGTTTCGTAATGACAATATTGCAGAAAGTTGCTGACTTTATTCTGATTTCCGGCATTTTGGTTATGGTTTGCATGATCCTCGCCCCTATTTTTCTATCTAAATATATGGAGACAAAACCTAATGACCAATAATATAGATCTATATAATATCACCCTCATTGCATCACTGACCTTGATGAGCATCTCTCTTGTCGTTTACGGCAACATGTTAGAGCCAGCGTATATCGAACATCTAAAAATCAAAGGCATGTAAATCTATGGCAGCACTTTAGCATTCTCCTCTTAAAGCTAGAGTGCAGCTTTCCCCAATTTACCTTTCCCTTGAAGCTTCTTAGCATCCATGAACTTACGACGAGCATTTGCTAAGCCCCCCACATTGGCGACTTGATGTAGACCATCAAGCCGTGTAGCCATCGGCTTGTAAATAACCCTTATAGCCGCCTAAAAAGGCAATAGGGCATGCCCTCGCACGCCTGTTTTGATAGTCGTACAATGCGATATTTTTCACATTCGGTAATGCCGCTTCGGGCGATTCAGCGCCTGAGCAGTAGATCCACATATGGCTTTGTTGAGTAATTCAATTGAACTAAATCCAGAACCTACGACCTGATCAACTACGTCCGCTCCCTATCGAAGCCCTATGCCTAAACCTCGTTACAAAATAACCAACTGGAAGCTATACAACCAACCACTCATTAGCCGTAGATCTCTGACCTTTTAGATTGATGAAGAAGCGATAAGTGGTTGGGCGTAAAGCAAACAGAATAAGCGCGGGAAATCACGTCAGGCCAGCGATTTAGCTATCACGGCAGTACTCATGGTGAAGCGAGTTTTTTCTATGCCACTGAGAGCGCTGCAAGGGTTTTTCGACTCGACATTTAGGTTAGCCCATGTACCGTTAAGTTGTACGCATTACACTTGCATCAGTCATAGAGCCAAGCAAGTTGAGGTCTCATTTAAGACTAAAACGAGAGGAGCAATACAGCACCTAGCCATTGATGCAACTGGCCTTGTTTATGGCGAAGGTGATTGGAAAGTCAAAAACATGGGACGGATGGCAAGCGTAGAGTCTGGCGAAAGCTGCATATTGCCGTCGATACAAGCACTCATGAGATCATTGCCGACGAACTAAGTTTATCAACGGTTACAGATGGAGAAGTACTCCCGAATTTACTGAAACAAACACGCCGAAGTATCCTTGAGATATCTGGTGATGGGGCTTACGACACGAGAGTATGTCATGCTGTTATTAAGGTTAAGGGAGCCATTGCACTTATTCCCCAAGAGAAGAAGCAGCCTTCTGGGAACGTGGTCACCCTCGAAATCTCGCCGTGGGTTGCCAGAAATTATACGGCTCAAATAAGTACTGGAAAGAGCGGTATGGATACCACAGACGTTCACTCTCAGAAACGGCGATGTATCGAGTTAAACAGTTGCTAGGAGGACGATTGAGCTTAAGAAATTACAATGCCCAGGTGGGTGAAACTTACGCGATGATAAAAGCGTTGAACAAGCTTACTGGGTTAGGTATGCCTGAAACTTGTCGTATTGACTAAGAAATACACGAAACGGGGTAGCTCTATCTATAAGTTTAATTCCGCAAAGCCTATTTTCTCACTTAACCACTTGTTCAACGGCTTGGACTTTGAAGTCTCCAACATCACTTTTTCGTGCAAATAGGTTACGCCGTCGTATCTGATCCGACATAAGTGATTATGTACTATAGTTTGGTAGACATACAATGCAAGCCAGATCGAGAGCAAAATGTCTTGAGAGCATTTAGTCTAGTTCTTGTCATTCTGTACTAGCTCAGATAAACAAGAAATTAGCAAAGATATAAGGGAAAAAAATGAAAGTAAATAAGAAATTAATGACTTTGTCAGTGCTAGCAGCATTGACGTTAAACGCTGGAGCGTTGTCGGCGGCAGACTACGACTTAGTTATTGAAAATGGTCGGGTCATGGATCCTGAAACCATGCTGGATGCGGTGCTCAATGTCGGAATAAAAGACGGTCAAATTATTATAATTTCAGCCGATCAATTAGAAGGTGACAAGGTTATTGACGCATCAGGTCAAGTTGTCGCCCCGGGATTTATTGATACCCACTTTCATTCTCTTGATGGTCTATCAATTAAACTCGCAGCTCTTGATGGTGTGACCACAGGGATGGACCTGGAAATAGGGGCAACTCGCGTAGCTGAATGGTACGAAAATAAGAAAGATGCCTGGCCTTTGAACTATGGTACTGGAATCAGTCAAGAGGCGGCTAGGCTAGAGGTTCTTGACCCTGAAGTGAAAATTGATCGAGCGTATGACGCGCCTGATATTCTGAGTAAATTACGAACAGAAGCTGCCAAAGACGGAGTCAGCGGATGGTCTGATACTAAGGCCAATGAAGAACAAATGAACCAAATTCTGACTATTTTGGATCAGGGCTTTCAAGATGGTGCTATCAACCTAGCATCGACAACCGCATACATGCGAAATGGTCTTACATCCTTTGAAATGTATGAATCACAAAAAGTGGCGGCAAATTGGGGGCGATTCACTGCATCTCATACTCGTTTTCATGGCAATCCAGTAAACCCGGAAGGACAACTAGGTTTTGACGAAGTCTTTGCAAATGCTGTGGCACTCAAAGCGGGATTATTAATGCTTCACAACAATGAGTTTGGTTGGTGGGAAGTTGAGGAAAAACTAAAATCGGCTCGTGATCAAGGTATGAACATGTGGTCAGAATACTATCCGTACGACGCTGCATCCACAGCCATTGGTTCGTCATTCTTAATACCAGAAAGTGTTGAGGGGCTGTTTGGTTACAAGTACGAGGACATTATTTATGACCCAGATTCTGACAAGTTCTTAGACAAAGAAGCATATCTAGACTTGGTGGCAAAGGACCCGGGGCACCTTGTCGTGATTTTCAGTCCACCACGTAAAGAATGGTTGAAATATTTCTTGAAGATCCCGCACATGACTGTAGCAGCTGACTCTATTTACTCGGGGTTAGGTGTTGATTCTTGGGATGCTGATTACACAGAATACAAAGGTCACCCACGGACAGCGGGTACACGCGGTAGAGTATTTGCAATGGCGCGTGAAGAGGGGGTTCCATTGATGTTTACTTTGGCGCAAATGACTTACTGGCCTGCGAAACATTTAGGCGATGAGGGCCTAGAGTCCATGCAGAAACGTGGGCGTATGCAAGAAGGTATGGTGGCTGATATTACCATTTTTGATCCAGAAACGGTTCAAGACAACTCGACCTATAAAGCGGGTGAGCAAGGCAAACCAACATCAGGTATTTCTTATGTGATTGTTAATGGTCAAAAAGTGGTCGACGATGGTGAGTTCAAGAAAGTATGGGCAGGTCAACCTATACGTTATACACCAGAGGATAAGGGACGTTTCAAGGGAATTGATAAAGCGAGCTGGTTGAAAAATATTACGGTTCCGACGTTCTCCGCAACCCAATCCGGCGCAGATGGTAACCCGACGTTTAAAAGCAAGTAGGAGTATGCGATGAGAATTGCCGCTGCTGTACTAGTTTGCGCAATCTCGTTTGGAGGCGTAGGTCACGCCTCCTCACTTGATGACTTAGCGAACCAAGTTACCGTGTTAGATACGTATCAACAGATTGCCGAACCCAACATAAATAGTCAGCCTGTGAAAAAAAGCAAGCTTTCAACATATGCTTATGATGTTGGCTTAGATGTATCTAAGTTAACGCCAGGACAAGTATCAGAAATAGAATCTACCTTTAAAGGAAAGCCGTCTTGGGCGTTTTGTGACGAACATCGAGTAGTAGAGATTGTTATGAATGGCAGTAGCATATGGGAACGCACAACGGTTATGAAGCTGCAGCGCTACAGTGATATATCAATAGTTCACTAGGCGTGTTGATCTTTGCTGTACATTTCGTGTTCAACAATACATCGGTAGCCACATCAACATGAATGCCAGCGATAGCATGCTGGCATAATTCCTTTCTAACTTGTCATATCTACTTGAAATAGCTCGATAATGCTTAATTTTCGCAAAGCGTTATATCGAAAAACTCTTTATGGATGAAGTAAATTCAGGCTTGGAGGAGAAGTAAATATTATTCCTCACATGCTCATTCATTACTTTCCAAAGCTGCTCAATTGGATTCAAATTTGGACTGTAAGGCGGTAAGTAATGAAGCTCGATATTGAGCACTTTTGCCGCATTTTTTACCAGTTCCGACTGATGATAAGCAGCGCCATCAAGAACTAAGGTGGACCACATAATTAAGCCCGCTGATTTCTCCGCGGGCTTTCTAATGACTGGCGTTCTAAATTGACATCCCTCAGCGAAAAAGCGCAACAAAGACGTAAAACTGAGCGTTCACAACTCTCGGATTTTATTATTGTACACACACTCGTTTTTCACTTTGAAGCGAATAGTTGCAATCGAGTCGATTTTTTACCAACCATCACCAAAACTACTACACTTACCTTGCGCCAAAACCTTGTTGAACATAGCTTGAAAGGGCGTATACAAACAATTACAAGCTATCCATCCTACCGTAGGTTGGATCAAATAGGACGAGCCATTGCACATAGCTTGTTATTGAATCATGAATTATGAGTTAATAATAGTTGACAGAAAAATTTCCAACTCTAGGTAAACGAAAATGAATAATCTCACCATACTAAGCGCACTGATTGGCAGCTGTCTTTCATTTGGGGCACTAGCTGATTCTGTATTGATCACTAATGTCGATGTCTTTGACGGCGTCAATGAAGAACTTACGGAAGACGCAAATGTGTTGATCGTAGACAATCTAATTCAAACAATCTCAACAGATGACATCATTCATGAAGGTGCTAAGGTCATTGATGGCAATGGTAGAACGATGATACCAGGTTTGTCTGATGCACATACTCATATAATGTGGACCGATGATATCGAAACACTCATCTATGGCGCACCCGAAGGTTGGTCTGGAACCCTTGCTGGTGTCAACGCAGGCGAAATGCTGCAACGTGGTTTCACTACCATTCGTGACAATGGTGGCCCAGCTTTCGGCTTGAAAAAAGCTATCGACGAACACATCGTTCCTGGGCCTAGAATTTTACCCGCTGGAGCGTTTATTTCACAAACATCAGGCCATGGCGATTATGATCAGCGTATGTTTTACATGTCACCTCACTTTACGGGTCAAATCGACAAAGCCTACATTAGGGGCTGGACAATAATTGCTGATGGTATACCTGAAGTACAAAAAGCATCACGAGATGTGTTTCGCTCAGGCGCTACTCATTTAAAAATCTTTGGTAGTGGCAGTATCACAGGCGCTCACGACCCATTGGATGTGACGGAATATACTTATGAAGAACTCAAAGCTATTGTGACCGAAGCCGACAAATGGGGTACTTACGCCGCTATTCATGCCTACAGTGATGAGGGCATACAAAATGCTATCAAAGCAGGTGTTAAAAGTATCGAGCACGGGCTATTTGCATCTGAAGAAACCATGAAATTGATGAAAAAAAATGATGTCTGGTTCTCAACTCAATTTTTAGCCTTTAGTCTGCCTCCAGAGAAGGCAGGAATGAAAGGTGATTCAATCCCTAAATACCTAAAAGCACAGCAAGGAGCCCAAAATGGGTATGAGCGTGCAAAGAAAATGGGGTTAAAAATGACCTTTGGTACTGATATCTTAGGTTCACTAACACTTCACCGTATGCAAAACCGTGAATTTATCGCGCGCAGCAAGTATTTCACACCTTATGAAATCCTAAAGCAAGCAACATCACTCAATGCAGAGCTATTTGAATTATCAGGAGAGCGTCACCCTTACAAAGAAGGAAAACTGGGTGTAATCCAAGAAGGAGCTTATGCTGATCTGCTGCTTGTGGACGGAAATCCACTTGAAGATATATCCATCTTAGCTCTTCCTAGTACAAACCTAGATCTTATCATGAAAGATGGTGTTGTGTATAAGAATCAATTAGACAAATAAAGTCTTTAATTGAACGCCACAATTCGAGTTTAGTTCACTTCGCCACCTGTTCTATCAGGTGGCTTTTTGTCAATTTGCCGTTCAATTTTATGTAAGCGTCTTTAAATCGACTCATTCAATCCTTTCAATAAACGTCGTAACCTTTAACTTTGATCGTTAAAGGTAC
>NZ_CANLBV010000126.1 GCF_947488985.1 uncultured Vibrio sp. | reverse complement strand
CGAGAATTAAGCATTATCGAGCTATTTCAAGTAGATATGACAAGTTAGAAAGGAATTATGCCAGCATGCTATCGCTGGCATTCATGTTGATGTGGCTACCGATGTATTGTTGAACACGGAATGTACAGCAAAGATCAACACGCCCTAGTTTGTTCAGCGATATTTCATCAATACCGTGTATCTCAACAATTCGCAAGCTACAATTACCATCAGCTATACAAGCTACTGATTTTATGCGCAATGGCACCGTTCATTTTGCTAAAAAATCCATCTCTCGCATCAATATCAACCTTGTAGGGATCCCGCCTGAAGGATCATGTAACGAAACCTAATTAAGAGTAATCCAATGAGCGCATTCAAAAAACTAGTCGAACACTCTCAAAAATGTTCACGATTTCAGCACCTGGCTTCTATCTGTGGTTGGGAGCAAGCAACTACCAACCTATGCCTAAATTTTCACTAATCTAAACGCTATCCACTACATCGACACTCACCACCACACCAACAATTTAACAACTCAGAACAGCCACTCATTAACCATATGAAATCAGGTGACTTTATTATAAGTCGCCCTCATAATCTCGTTATCAGCAAAACGATTTAAAGAATGGATTACATGACTAACATTGATGACAAAAACATAATCAATTGGATTAAAAACCAAGAATTCTCGAACCTAGCTTTCCTAGATGACTGTTGGCGCTCTCACGAAAATGAATGGTATCTAGGGTTTTATTACTTCATCCAGTACCTAAAGCAAGAAAGCTTAGATGATGTCATTGCGGAAGTCGTTTCACGACAAGGTGATGAATCATCTGCCTACTGCTACCTCGGAAAGACCGCTAGTAAAATTTATGATTCATTCTATGAATATCACATACCAGCCGGTTATTACAGAAAGGCCGTCGAGTTAAACCCTCACAATGCCGACGCACACTGGGGCTTATTCCAAACAGATGGCGCTACTGATTCATGTATAAAGTCACTAAGCAGCGATTACGAAAGCGGTCAACTTGAGCGGTTGGAGCATAAAATACGTAACTTATCTTATCGTGTGCGTAAACTAGCAGAGTTCTCTCACCAAGACTGGCATGCAATCAAAACCTTTGTCCAAGACGATAGAATTACATGTAAAAAAGAAATGCTGGTCTTTGCTCATTTCTATCTAGATGAAGTAGAAGATACCTTATCCCTAATAAAAACAATGGATAAGGTAAACATCGAAATCATCAAGGCATATTTCGACCGCGAGCTTATAACTAAAGAGTTTGCACTTACAAAGCTGTACTACTCAAGTGTTCACGAACTTTTAGGCGAAGACCATAAGAGCATTTATCAAGCGCACGCAAGCGAGGCGAAAAAAGGAAAACCCAACCCCACTCGAACAGTTTTAATGCAGAAGGCTTTTCGTGCAAAAGAATATAAAGACGTAGTGACCTATTATGAAGAAGCGCCTGAGGGCGACATTATGTTACGACACGAAGTTAGCCCACGATTATACTACCTACTAGCCCTATCTTACTTAAACCAGAGTCCAAACAAGCAAGCTTTAGAGCTTGTAAACAGCAAAGCTAGCACTTTACGAGACGAATCTCTGGCACTATACAATGCTGTAAGGTGCAAACATAATATTGAGAAGCTTGAACAAATTTTTTTTGAAGGTAAGGATTTCGACCACCCCATTAGTGTTATGGGGCTATATCAAAATGCTAACAGTGCGCTCGATAACCCCTCCCTAATCAATCACTACCTGCATGAACCACTTAGTAAAGAGCTAGACTCCTTAAAAAACAAATGGAATCACGCCTATCACCATCAACAACTGACCGAAATGAAAGCAAAGTTAGCAAATGGTGATATGAATAGTGAAGATTACCAACGCCTACACAACTTGGGCATGGAGTGTAACGAGTTTGACTTTGTAATTGAAAGCGTCACTGAGTTCCACAAGAGCAACGTACCAACGATGTCGTCGTATAATTGCATAGGAGTCTGCCATGACTTTAAGGAAGAATTTAGCATCGCTCTTGAATACTATAAACTTGCCCTAGATTTAATGGTTTTATCTAAGAACTATAGTCATACTATTATCAGCAACTACCTTAGCTGCGCGAAAAAGGTGCCGGATGTAGCGATACCGGAAAACGAATTTCACACACTACGCAACCAATTCAACGTTGAGCTAACCAATCGCTTTAAATGGGGTATATTCACCGCCAAAAAAGGCACTTTATTCAAGTACTCTCCTTTTAACATCAACACCATCGACGCACTTACAAACCAGTACCTATATCTAGCCTCCAAAGAGCAACTGAATGACCCAATTGAACTACCCGTACTAAGTAAGCTCGATTCGGATAGTCTCGTAGACCCAACCAACTATAGAATTTGTTCACTCTCCAATAACCAAAACTCTATGCTGATGTGGTCTCATTACGCACAAGAGCATCAGGGTATTATGGTGGGATACTGGTTTGGCGGTAAATTCCCTAGTGGTGTTGGCGTGGCGAAAGTTGATTATGCCGACCACTTAAAAAGGAACAGAGAGCAAGACCTTTATGTGTTTAATCAATATCTTCTGACTAAAAACAAAGAGTGGGAATACGAGCATGAGGTTAGAATATTTTCCAATCAAAAAGAAACTGTAAGTTTTGATATCTATGAATATCCGAACAATGATAGGGATAAAATTAACGCTCATATTTGCAGCATTACATTAGGTTGTAAATTCCCAGAAAACAAAAAACAGCTCATTGCAAACATAGTTAATTCCATGAATAGTCAAAGAAAAAATCATGAGCCTAAGGTAACCCTACGCGAGGCATTTATCCCCGAAGACAACAGCTTTGCTTTAGAGTATCGGGATATCGATATCGCAAACATCTAGCCCCAACAAAAAGCCGACCTTTTAACGGGTCGGCTTTTCACTATCACACTGCTTTTTATCTTCAACCACATAACAAATAGGCTTAACCTTGAAATCAGTATCGTTAAAGCTATTAACAATTATACTATTGTTAATATTCCCATTATCAGGCACAGGATTGATAAGACAGCATAAGATAATTAGGACTTCCATTTCACCACCTATTCTTAACCACAACGCTTACTTCACGCTGTGCCTGTGTAGCTGAATTACTTACTGTAAATTGGTCTGTACGAGCAGCCAACGACGTTGTATTACTAAAACCACAGCTAGTGAAATCATAAGCTTGATATCTAGCGTAAGACGCGTTGTTTCGTATATGTTGAACATCAATTCGCTTTAATGTGTGTGCTCCATACCACCCCCAACCGTTACTATAACGCCCCGAGTAATATCCACGAGTTCTGAATATCTCTACTTCTGCCGTATTCAGGCGATGCTTGCCGTATACTTTCGCGTATCCGCTTGCGCCTGTACTATTCGCAGTCCATACCGCCCTTACACCTTGGACGGTCGGAGAGCTGATAACTAAGTGAGACGGCTGTTGCCAAACGGTAGATTGATTAAGGTTAGCCGCTGTTTGATTGTATCGAATTGCAACTACAGAGGAATCAAAATGGATATCTCCATCATCACCATATGCAGCCAAACTTTTGTTACCAGTAGGTATCAAACTTCCGCCTATCCCGTTTCTACAATAGCGGGGAAACCGACCCGATGTAGGCGAACTCAATGAATTAGTAGACGCACTGCTGTTTAGTGACGCGGGAATGTGATTACTCCATCCCCCTAGATATGCTAATGATTTTGCCATCGTTTCTTCCCTCTACTTTGTTCGGCACTCCCATGCTTTCTAAGCATATCGTTAAAAGTCCCGACAAAGACAATCTCATCGACTTGCCCTACGTGTTCGCCAGTATCAGACTGATATACGTCTTTTTCTAGTACTAACGGGATACTAGATTCTGGTTTTTCATCCATTATTGACCCCCGTTGAACGCGCGCCATATCTCTAGTAAGCGGTTTTGCTCATCCATAGGCGGCTCGTCTGATTTATTTTGAGAAAACAAGGCCAGTATCTCTCTACTGCTTGTATTACTCATCACATACGTTGTTATCAAGTCATCAAATTGCCAAACGCGCTTACTATCATGCAAATCAGGATGAGTTTTGATTTCAATGGTGTCAGTAGTTTTCAAGTCGGCCTTCAGTTGTTCAAGCTCAAGTTTATGAGATTGCTTTTGGCGTTCGAGAATTGAATTCACTAGGATTTCTTGGGCGGAATTTAATAACCACTCACCGCCCAGTTTTGTACTAGCTAACTGTTCAGAGTTTGCGCCAATCAGTTTCGCGATAAGCTCAGGCTCTTTGGTCAACGCATCATTCAAAGCTCGACGAGCTAACGCATTTTCGGTTCTAGCCTTTGCTGATAGTTTTTGTAACTCACGTGCCTTTTCTGAATCAAGCATCACTCCCCCTTACGGCCTTTCTTGGCGTATTTGCAGCGAGATACTAGCGTTCTGGCTTGTTTCGTATAAACACTCCGCTTTTCAACGATAAACGTGTGACGCATGCCTAGAGCTTCATTCATATGTGGTTTAGCGTCATTTGATTCGATATCCGCTTTGATTGCTTCTTGCCATTCTTTTGGCAAAGTCTCGACGAATTTCATATCCGCGTACTGACCTTTTGGCAACTGAACATCTTGAGGCAATACCCATGCATTGCCTGTAGTTGTATTTTTAATAATCATTCTTATAATCCGTTTTTGTTTAGCCACGAAAGAGATTCAGCAACGATATCTATCGGCTTTAGTATGCTTTCCATTTCTTTTCTGACTGCATCAACGCCTTTGGCTGGTGGTTGTGCATTTCCGTATGAATCTAAAATCGTGTTTAGTTCATTCTTAGTTGCTTCAACCTCATCTAGATTGCCGTGGCGTTGCTCTAGACCTAGTTTGCTTAGAAGACCTTGAACCTCTGCTAATGCATCAACATTCACGCCCTCGCTTTCATTGATTTCAGACTGACGTAAGAACTTGATGATATTCACAACCTCACGCGCAGTAAGTGTCTTGTTCAAAATCTCCCATTCTCCATCGCCATCAACTTTGATTTCAAAATCAGAATCGATTAGATTCGCGATATCTGGTCTTAGTGTGAACTTACCGTCGGCAGTAACTTGACCCACATCATATGCGACTTCATCGCCATCTGAATCAATCAGTGATTTGTGACTAAAAAACAAGTCTGTGAATGAATCTGAATCTGATTTCTCGATATGTGATACGAACTCGGATTCGCTAAGATATTCGACGATTTCAACACCCTCGTTTAGTGCTTTCATGCTTTCAAAATCTAACTTACGTTCGTTCATCTTAATGACATCATTGATATCAGCGACGTATAGCGCGTTATTGATTTTTTCGATGTGTAGCCCAAATCCAGATTCGAATAGAGCTTTGTACTTAGCTCCAAGCCCCTTATCTTCAAGAAATGCGATTGAACCGCTACCCTCGGCAAAACGCCCTAAAGTTTTCAACATATTCCTTTGCAATGCGGATTCTCGGCACGCGAAAACAACGTCTGTGTGTGATGGCGAAAACTCGCCAATTTGTAATACTTTCATTAAAAGTTCCCTCTTTCGTACTCGTTCAACTCTTTACTTTGTTTTTCTGCCAGCTCATTGAAATGGTCGATTACAACCTCTCGCGCCAGAGTCGTAGTTATCTTGTTTGGCAATCCCGTTAGGTTTGTCAATGTCACTAAACGGTCGTTCATTAGTGAATAAATGAAATCAGAGGTTTCGCCTTTGCCGTTCTTTGGTTTAGAAACTCTGTAGTCGATACACGCTTTAACAAACGTCTTATAAGCGGTTTCAAGTGATTCAGGCATAATGAATTCATCGGTATATCGTTCACGCATGACAGCATTCTGTTCAGCAAATTTATCTAGCATGTATCACCCTCTTAGTTGATTAAATAGCTCGTTTGCACCCTCTGTAGGCTTCGATGTAGTTTGCGTTTCTTCACGAAACTGCTTGGCAGCGGTGTGAAAATCTCTAGCATTAACTTTTGAGTGAAACCCGTCGCCTTTCGACCAAATCAGGATGTTATTGCCGCTTTCAATGAAGAAATGGTTATCTTTAGCAATGAAATGTAAACCTTGCTCATCATTGAAATGGACGGTCGTTTTCCATAATTTCGCTACTTTCTGTAACTCTCTTAATGCCCCCATTATCGTGACTCCATCCAATTTAAGAACGGTTCTTTATGGTCATTAACATTTGAAATTGTTAGGAATCCCGCGTGTTTATGCTCTTGCTTGTACTGCTTCCACAACATCGCGATATGGTCAGGCTCTAGCTTCTTATCAAGATTGGTTAATACATCCTGTAGCAATATCGCCTCTAACTTGATGCGACTATCTGCGAGTTCGTTAAGTAATGTGCCAAACGCCTTGCTTGCCTTTGCTTTGCGACTACGCTCCGCCGCTTTTTGGATAATCTTCTTGTGGTGCTTTTCATAATATTCTCGGTTTAACTGTTTCTTTGACTTTGTCATTTTTCTTCCTCAACACCGACGGGAATCAGGCCATCGATGTATATTTAATTTTTAAAGGGTTTTTTCACAAAACTGGATGAACCCGAACCAGTTTGAGCTAGATGTCATTCTTGCTCTGATACTTCTATTTAGTGGTGTGTTTTTGACTGAATTTTCAGATAAGAGAATGAATTGGCAAATGTGTTGCTTTCGGTTGGCGGGGTTAGCGAGAGGTTGCGGGTTTTGAGCACAAAAAAAGGGGCAGCCTCGAATAAACGAAACTGCCCCGAAAGGCGACCTAAAGCGGGGACGCCCAAACTGATAATGAAGATTTCACATATGATGTAAAACTAGAGGTGAGCGCGATGGTTTTGACGAAAGACCATCAAAGCTACATAACTATTTATTGTTCAAATCTATGCGCTAATTCTGAACATGTTCACAATTAACCTTTACAAAGTTATGAACATATGTAGGCTATATGTTCATAACTACAAAGTATTGAACAAGGTTTGAGAATGAGTTTTATCGGATTCGCAAGAGTAAGCACACAAGACCAAAACCTAGACGCACAACTGGACGCATTGACAGAGGCAGGTTGCATTCGCGTTTTTCACGGCAAGCAATCGGGAAAATCGGACGACAATAAACAAAAGCTAGATGAACTAATTGATTATGTTCGTGATGGCGACACTGTTGTTGTGACTAAGTTAGACCGCTTGGGGCGCTCATTGAATATTATTCTAGATGCAATCACACGCATTCAAGCAAAAGGAGCGCAAGTAAAAACCCTTGATGGTCAGGTTGATACATCAGCCGACGATGCTATGCGTAAAGCAATGACTCAGCTACTAGGTGTATTTGCCGAACTAGAGCACAGCATTATCGTAGACCGCTTACAGTCAGGACGCGAGCGTACAGGTAAGAAAGGGGGTCGCAGACCATTATTATCAGACGACCTGAAAAAACTAGCCGTCTCGCGATTTAACAGTGGTGACTCAATCAGTCAGATTGCTAAAGATATGGGTGTGAGTCGCGCTACTGTTATGAGAGTGGTAAAAAATTAGACGGGGAATGCATCAAATTGATTTGCGATATCCTCTACAATCTCTAACTCCACGGTTAGCGATTCCTTTTCTCGCTCGCACATTGCAATCAATGTCAAGGTGGTGAGTGTAGGGTCGTCTTTTTTCAAGCTTTCAATACGCTCATCTAGACCATCGAGTGCGTCTTTAATCATCTCATGTGTGTTGACTATACTCGTTCAACTTGAAGATGCAGGCTTGAGAACTTGAAAGTTATCATTAATTCGAGATGCCAAAGAGCCTGC
>NZ_CANLBV010000125.1 GCF_947488985.1 uncultured Vibrio sp. | reverse complement strand
CCCTAGAGTCGTGAAGAAAAAGCCAAGCCGATATCCTAGAAAAAACAATGCCGCTCACCTTAAGTGAACGGCATTAGGTCTTAAGACCTCTTTTGTTGTTTTTATGTTGGGTAAAACATGGTATTAATTCCATAGTTATTATTTAGCAGGAGCAATCTTCCCCATGGAACTTACATTAGATAACGTATTCAATTTTAGTGCTGGCCCGGCGGCACTGCCTAAACCAGTAATGAAACAAGCACAAACCGATTTCATTGATTGGAATGGTTTAGGAACCTCGGTCATGGAAATCAGCCATCGCAGCAAGGAGTTTATTCAAGTTGCTGATGAGTCTGAACAGGACCTACGTGATCTTCTGAACATCCCAGACAACTACAAAGTACTTTTCTGTCAGGGGGGCGCTCGTGCTCAATTCGCCGCTGTTCCTCTAAACCTGCTTGGTAATGCAAAAAAAGCAACTTACATTGATGCGGGCTACTGGGCTGAAAGCGCGGTAACGGAAGCGAGTAAGTATTGCGACATTGATGTATTCAACGCTAAGACGTCTATTGATGGTAAAGCAGCGGTTGTTCCGGCGAAAGATTGGAAAATTGATCCAGAAGCGGCGTATGTGCATTTCTGTCCCAACGAAACGATCGATGGTATTGAAATCAGCGAGCTTCCTCAAACCGATAAGCCAATCGTCGCGGATATGTCATCTAATATTCTATCTCGTAAGATTGATGTGTCTCAGTATGGCGTCATCTATGCTGGTGCTCAAAAGAACATTGGACCTGCGGGTATCTGTATTGCCATCGTGCGCGATGATTTACTTGAACTTGCAAACGATCTGCTGCCGAGTATTCTCAATTATAAAGTCCTTGCTGAAAAAGACTCTATGTTCAACACTCCACCGACTTATGCATGGTACTTGTCAGGTCTGGTATTCAAGTGGCTGAAAGCACAGGGTGGGGTTGAGTCCATTGAATTAGTCAACAAAGAGAAAGCGGCGCTGCTTTACAATGCAATTGATGGCTCGGACTTCTATAAGAATGATGTACACACTGCCAACCGTTCAAGAATGAATATACCGTTCCAGCTGGCAAAACCAGAATTGGATGGAAAGTTCTTAGAGCTGGCTGACGCGGCAGGCTTGAAATCTCTGAAGGGTCACCGAGCGGTCGGCGGAATGCGAGCATCCATTTACAATGCGATGTCGCTGGAAGGCGTCCAAGCATTGGTCAGCTTCATGAAAGACTTTGAAGAGAAGTACGCTTAATCGACATCTGTTACTAACCAGATCTGAGGCTAACCACAGCAACTCGCTGGTCACCCTAGCGTGTTAGAAATTAGCCAACGTCATTATATTTTTGTTTTTAGAATAACGATTTATCGAAAGGCATAGCCTTGTTATCAAGTTTTTTTCTAGGCTATTGTTATTCACTTAATTTGTGTTAGTTGCTTAACTTATGTTGTTCAGCAAATTGATGTGTTTGATGTGATTTTGAACTCAAACTTGTTTGGTGTTGGTTTAAGTACACTAAACGAGATGAATGCCGCTTTTGCGGCATTTTTTTTGTCTAAAAATAGCGAAAGAGTATGATGTGTTGCAGTTGCATATTGGGATCAGCAGTATCAAGGTGAAATGGAATATAGGTTTTAAAAAAGGGCAGTGAATGAAGATTAACTACATTTGAGTGCCGATTTGTGTTAATCCCAAATGAGCGACTCACCCAATACTGGCACCCAGCTATTTAGTCTTCTGCGCAGGATAGCGCGTTCTCTATTGCAACACTTTCAGTATTGCAGCGATATAACCAATTTCATAATGAGGGATTAAGAGTGAGGTTTTTGAGTCTATTAGTAGCACTGTTCCCAGTGATTAGTGGTGCGTCTACACTCGAAATATGGGTGGGTGTCAGTCATGAAATGGCAGGTTATCTTCGTAAGCATATCGAGGCAATGACGGATCATCGTGTCGAAATACGTCCATTCGACATCAACACCATAAGAGCCGAGCTTCTGATGGCCGACTCTAGGGATAATGCCTTTCCGGATGCTATCTGGGTTCCTTCCGACTTTTTAGGTCTGACCGACTATATTGATCTATCGGCGCTCCCTGATAATTGGGTTGATATCTCACGTTATGAACAAAAAGCTCTAGATGCGGTCATCATCAACGGTGAGCTCAAAGCATTGCCCGTTGCTATTGGCAACCAACTCGTGCTGTACTCCAATACGCCTCAAGAGCATGCTGTTTCTTGGGAGCAACTGATCCAGAGCTCGTCTCTGTCGGATCAGGCAAGCCTGTTGTTTCCAAACCCCAACATGTATTTCTACTTGTCGTTTTATCAACTCTTTTCACAACAGAAGCTCTCATCAAAGAATATTCGTGGCGACAAATTGGTCTCAGTGTTTGAGTTTATCAGTATGCTTGAGCAGCAACATGTTATCGAGGCGTCTTGTGATGAAGCGTGTGCGAGGCAGCGTTTCATTAGTGGTGAGGTTGAGTTCTTGATTGACGGGGATTGGGCTTTCAGTGAATTGCAGCAGGCTGTGGGCAAGCAGTTGCAAGTCCTCTCTTTACCCACCTATCGCGGTAAAGCTATGTCTTCATTTAGTGGCGCGAAGGTGTTTGCTATTACCAAGAAAGGGCTGGCAAATCCACAAAAAACGGTTGCATTACAAGAGGTCGTTGAGTATCTACAATCGTATAGTTTTTCCTATTTAGCGCATTCCAACGCGATGATTTCTCCCTTTAATGAAGTCAATAAACGCCGTATTGAAAAAGGAAATCAACTGCTCTCTGATATGTATGACCAGTGTCAAGTATCGCAAATGATGTCAAGTGACTACCACATGTCGATCGTGTGGGAGGCATCTGCTAGAGCATATGATCGGTATAAATCGGGGATGCCAACGGCAGAACTTGATAAATTCTATGACGATTTTGTGAGGTACTACTCCAACAATATGAGGTCTGAACATTGAAAATCTCATTGAAATACACCGTGGGTTTGGTGTTGTTGGCTTGCTCGTTACTTCCCGTTTACCTTGCGGGTCAACTGATATTGAATAAGCAAAATGAAAGCTCTCTTGAACAAAAAGAGAGCAAGCTCGCAAACTCGACGGCAGCTATCCATCATACGATACAAGAAAAAATTAACCTCACAGCTAGGCTGACACACTGGTATTCACAAGATAGATCGCTGATTAAAGCGGGCGGCAACATATTCTTCTCAAGTGTGGTACGGGACAAGATGAATAGCTTTAATGCGTTAGCGGACAGTGTGTCGGCGACGTATATACTGGATCGTAGTTGGAAACCTATTTATGACAGTAAAGGCAGTTTGTATCATTTTGAGCAAAGCCAACTGTTAGGTGAGCTAAAACTTGCTCAGTACGTTTATGATCAAGGTAAATTGTTTCATACTGAATTTGTTGAGTCAGAGCTTGCGGATAACGTGACCTCAGGTATTACGTTTATTGCACCCATCTTGCCATATCGATTACTTGAGGGCTCAAGTTATACGCCGCAAGGCTACCTTGTGGTGCTAGTGGGCTACGATCAATTAGAGTCTAAAGTCGCGCCTTTCCTATATGACAAAGAGTCTGTTGAATTTAACTACTTTTATCCTGCCAATACAAAGGATGTTCAATCGAACACTCAGTTAATCGTTAATGACAATGAACTGTTTTCGCAGAAGCTGATACTGGCAGCAACCCATCATGTGTCTGATGAAACTCGCCTGTTAGATATGCAGCAATCTCAGTCGGTGTTTGTAAAAATACTGTTCGCAACATTTATTGTCGCAGTCGTCTTTGCATCAGTCTTAATTCGCTGGTTCGCCAGACAGCTCAACTTGCTGTCCGGAACCGTCGAATTATATTCCAATAACCAACAGCCGAGTTACCGTGCAGAAGAGCACCGTTTTACAGAGTTTATTATTTTCAGTCGTTTGTTGGAAAATATGTGGGCCCGAATACAACGTCAGTTACGTGAAGCCAAGGTGCGCAATGATCAATTGCGTTCGGCCTATCGACAAATTAAAGAGAGCAACCGTAAGCTTGAACAATTTAACTTACAGCTAGAACAAACGGTTGATGAGAAGACCAGTAAACTGACACATTCATTAGCCCGTGAAGCGTCACAGAAACACCGTATTCTTAAGATCGTTAAGTTCGCTTCCGTGCGGCAAAATATCGGCTTTCGCATGATACCTGAGCAGGTTAATCAACAAATCAGTTCGTTGCTTCCAGACTCCCAAATCGTTTTTAGTTTTAACGAGCCGACGACAGGAGGCAAGGAGCTCAAGGATTCAAAAGGTACTTCTATTGGTCATTTTTCTTATCACAATTTTGAGCAGCTAAGCGAAGAAGATCAGTTAATTTTTGATTTATATCAAAAGCAACTGGCAGGGTGGCTTGAGCTCGAAAATTATAACCGGATTGATTTGCCGACCGGGTGTTACAACCGTAAAGCCTTTGATGAAGATTTCAATATCTTTAAGCAACGAGTGAGCGAACAGCAGGAGAATTTGTCTTTATTGATCATTGATATTAATGGATTAAAGACAGCAAACGATCGCTATGGTCATGAAGTCGGTGATGAATTGATTTACGGCTGTACCGAGGTGATTCGTCAACGTTTGCATGACAACAGTAATCTCTATCGCTTAGGTGGTGATGAGTTTGCCATTCTTACCCTGACATCAGCCGAACAGGTGTCAGGTGATCCAAATCAACTCGCTGAACAGCTATATACTGACCAGATGAATCAAAGTATTGAGACCAAAGTAGGGGTAACAATACCGGTGAGGTTTTCGATTGGTGTCGCGTCAACAGAGTCAATCGGCGTTGAACAGCTTTTTTCTCAAGCCGATCAAGATATGTACCGTCAAAAGCGGCGCTATTATCGAGATTTGTCTTTAGTCGGGAACTAGCCTTGACCAGTCGATAAGCAAGTAAACAGGCAAGCAAGTTAATCGGTAGAACACTATTTTAGGAATCAAATAAAATCAAAGAGGAGAGTTGAACTCCTCTTGATGATTTTAAAGCTGTGATCGTCAATTAAACCTGTAACATAACCGTTAACGCTCTACAGCCAGAAACTTTTTAAGGGCATCTCTGGGTCGAAATGATGCGCGATTTGAGCTTGGAGTAATTCAGCGGTTGCTATGGCATCGGTTAACGCGTGGTGTGGAGTATAATCCGGTAAATGATAACGACGTCGGCTCTGGCCAAGCCTCACTGAAGCTGGCTTTTTTCCTTTTAGCTTATTCCACAAGCCGCCAGCCAATTTATTTTGGATTTGAGATTCAATTTCGAGAGTGTCGAGGACTGGAAACTCAATGCCTTCGCCCAACCTTACCTTCAGTGCATTATCTAAAAAATCACGCTCGATACGGCGATAGTGTACAACAGGGATATGCCCCGCCATTGATTCTAAGATTTCGCCCAACACTTCGCTAAGATCTGGAGCATCAATGATGTCGTTGTGGGTGATACCGTGAATAACCACCGACTCTTCTTCTAATTTCTGTTTCGGTCTCAGTGTCCAGTGCTTGGCTTGTCGTAAATAGATGCGGTTAAGCGTAAAGGGCACCAAACCAATGGTAATGATGTCATCCTTAGTCGAGTTTAGCCCCGTCGTCTCAAAATCGACAGCCAGGAAAGTCACCTCAGAAATGGGCGTATCGGGCGTAGGAAGAGGGGTGCTATAGAACAGTTTTAAGCGCTTGTCTTTGCTGCGCTCTAACTTCTGAGCAAATTTAAATGGCCAATCGACCGCAGGTGTTCTGAATAGTTTGTTCATAAGCCCTAATTAAATTTGTTATTCGCTTGGTAGCGGAACTTAAGGAAGTTTTGAGCATTACTTAATATTTGGAATGCGTCTTTTAGATTTCGTCGCTCAAAATCAGAGAGGTTTTCAGGCTCAATGTTGTTATCCGGCTCGATATTGTTATCTACATCATGCGCTTGGTGACGAATACGAACCAAAGAGATGAACTCCATCGCATCCTTTAGGTCTTGTGCTCGGCCTTTTGGCAGAATACCGGCGTCGATAATGTCATCCAAACGTTCGAATGAGTTCTTAGAGCGAGAAGCGACCGCTAATGAGTGAACACGAATCAAATCCGCCAGTGGTGCAGTACCACGGCGTTTGAGGTTGATCGAGTTGTTGTGACGACCGTCTTTCTCCATCACAAAATCCTTGAAGAAGCCGAGTGGAGGGGTACGGTTGAGCGCATTTCGAGCAAGGCACGCCAAGAAACGGTTATTTTTACGCGCGCGTCGCACAATAAAGCTGTTCAACTGTTCTGCCCATTTTAGACGGCCATACACACCATCAAGGTCGAAGAAGATCGATGCATTCAACAGCGCTTTCGGGTTAGGATCATCAATCCAATCGGCAAAGCACGCTTCCCATTGTCGGCGAGTCATACGCCAAGTTGGGTTAGTGGCCATGATGTCACCCGTGCAGTACACATAGCCACACTGATCTAAGCCATCACAAATGAAGGTTGATAACGCTTCAAAGTATTTGCCGTGCTTTTTCTCATCGTAGGTATCGTCAAGAATAATAGCATTGTCTTGGTCAGTGACGAGTAGCTGTTCATCTCGCCCCATCGAGCCGAGTGCGAGGAAGCAATAAGGGATCGGCGCTTTACCGAGTTTATCTTCAGCAAGTTCGATGATGCGTTGCTTGAAGCTGCGGCCAATCACTGACATTGCCGTGCCCACCATGTGCGCATTGGCGTCTTCGTTTACCAAGCGAACAAAGCTGTCTTTGACTTGCTCGGACAGTACTTTTAGATCTTCAATACTTTGCTGTTGGAAGATACTGCTCACGAGTAACAGTGAATTTTGCGATTCGTAACGAACAATATCGGTTGCTTCGATAATACCGATTGGCTTCTTATCTTTAAGCACAGGTAGGTGATGCACGTTATAGCGAAGCATGGTCATCATGGCTTCGTATACGTAGGCATTGTGGTCGAGCGAGATAACCTCAGGCGTCATCACACTGGATACTTCATCAGAAGGGTCGAGACCTTCGGCTAAAACGCGAGTGCAGAGATCACGGTCGGTGATGATGCCGATAACGGGTGTTGAATCGTCGTCATCATTTTCAACAATATTGGGGTCGATGATCAGCAGCGATGAGGCGTTATCTTGTGCCATCATGGTGGCTGCTTGTTGGATTGTACGCGTTTTCTCGATCATTGGCGCTTCACTGGTGAGCAGCGTTTTGACTTTGGATGTGGTTAGATCGTTTGCATCATTGCTGTCTGAATTCGCTTGGCGCAGTCTCGCGTTATCTTCAACCTCAACAAAATCGGCAAAAGAGTCGTAGTTGTCATAAAGCTCTAGGAATATGGGCTCAGGAATGCAATAGAGCAGGGTATCTTCAGTCGCTTTGACAGGGAAACGCACCTTGTTGTTGGTTAGGAGTCCCATCTGCCCAAATAGGTGCCCTTCATCCAGCCGGTTATAGAGCTCACCTTTACGGCGATAGACTTCGACTTCGCCGCTTCGAACCATGTACAGATCGTGAATTTGATCACCAAAGTGAATGATAGGGGTATCTTGGCGGTAATAAGAAATTTCCACACTGCTGGTCACCTTCTCCAACATCTCCTCCGGGAGTTCGTTGAAAGGCGGGTATTGTGCCAGAAAGTTTTGAATCTCTAATAACTCAGCATCCATAATGATCATCCATTGGTTTGTATGATTTCATGGTACAACATTTGATAATAATTTTCCGTCACAAATCAATCTGTGAGCTAAAACCTTTTTAAAGTCTTAGGGATAGACTAGGGCGTGTTGATCTTTCGTGGTTAAATTTTGTTCGAGATAAAAGCGTTTTAATCGCGGCGAGGGGGAAGTAGC
>NZ_CANLBV010000124.1 GCF_947488985.1 uncultured Vibrio sp. | reverse complement strand
TCAGTGTAATTATCATAGTTCGTAGCATGATCCTGATTTTACTAAAAATCAAGCACCTTCAATGAGTACGGGTATAGGAACTGGATATTTCCATATCAAACAATATATCAATGCGATAAATGAACAGCAGAATTTGTTGAAACCAAGTTGATAATAGATTAATTATAACGGGGATATTGCGGCTCAGTTCACCGTTCGACGGACTGCATTTAATTTGAATACTAAAAGAATTTCATGGAAATAAGATGCAAATGGAAAGAAAAACATTACTCACACATTGTACTGATGCCCCAGGCCTCATCTCAAAAATCACCAACATTTGTTACAAACACCAACTCAATATTGTGCACAACAATGAGTTCGTCGATAACACCAGTGGTCACTTTTTTATGCGCACCGAGCTTGAGGGGTATTTCAATGACGAAACCTTTCTTGCCGATCTAGATCAAGCTCTGCCAGACAACGCAAAGCGTGAGCTAGTCGGCTCTTCTCGCAAACGAGTTGTGGTACTGGTCACCAAAGAGGCGCACTGCTTGGGTGATATTCTGATGAAGAATTTCGATGGTAGCTTAGATGTCGAGATCGCGGCGGTGGTAGGTAACTATGATACGCTACAAAGCCTCACCGAGCGTTTTGATATCCCTTACCACCATGTGTCTCATGTCGGGCTAAATCGTGAAGAGCATGAGCAAAAAATGCTGGAAGTGATTGATCAGTACCAAGCCGACTATCTCGTTCTAGCGAAGTACATGCGAGTACTTACCCCTGGATTTGTTGAAAAGTACAACCATAAGATAATCAACATTCACCACAGCTTCTTGCCTGCATTCATTGGTGCTAAACCTTATCAGCAAGCTTACGAACGCGGCGTGAAAATCATTGGCGCAACGGCGCACTTCGTCACTAACGACCTCGATGAGGGGCCAATCATTAAGCAAGATGTTATCCCCGTAGATCACAACTTCAGCGCCAAAGACATGGCACAAGCCGGGCGTGATGTCGAAAAAAATGTACTGAGTAAAGCCCTAAACAAGGTGGTTAACGATCACGTGTTTGTTTACGGTAACAAGACGGTGATTCTGTAAGTCGAATATTGGGGTCGATTTCCAATCAGAAATAAAAACGCGCAATAGGGTAAACCATTGCGCGTTTTTAGTATCTGATTGTCAGACTCAAATTACGCCCGTTCCGATTCCACAATACGCTTAAGCGAATGTGGGTGTAACTTAATACAGACCCCTTGATGCTTAAAAGCCAGCGTCGGGTTGTTCAAACGCTCGCCCTCACCTTTCGGGCTAGAGAGCTTAGTTGTAATCCCTTGCTCCGCCAAATTGTCAAACTTCGCGGCAAACTGGGGATATGTCGCTTTAAGATCCGCGAGATATTCATCCGCCGTTTGCGCGTGAGAAGGGATCACAAACTCAACATGTTCCCAGTCTTGGCTTGGATACATCTTGCCCTCTGCTGGATACGGCAGCTCTAAGCACTCAATCTTCCAACCAAGACTTTGCAAAGGTTCATCAAAAGCCAACACTACAATTGGCCGACCATTAATCATCGCTTGTGAGATCGTAGAACCGTATTCTGACCATGCCTGATGCGCGGACTTCGCAAGCTCAGTGTCATTAATCCTAAGCGCAATATGATCCGCTTGAGCAAAGCTTAAATCCAAACCCAATGTATTTCCTAGGGTGTCAATTTTCGCCATGAAGCTATCAAGGCGCGCAATCATTTGTTGTGGTTCGAGTTCGGCTTGTTTGAGGCTCATCATCATTGTCTATGTTGTCCATATAATGAGGGCATGTTATCAGTTTTACTTGCTGCAACAAGCACTGCTTATACAAAAACCCCTCATGAAATGTTTATTTTCTATCAATTCGACCTATAAGAAACCTCACAAAATTGGTATGATTACCGCCATTTTTGTGAACTTAAACAGAGTCTGTTGTTCATTTCATCATTAAGTCATTCGCTGGCAACATAACTGGCCGTGTATGACGACGAAATAACGACCACTCTCATCATCCTTGAATTGAAGGAAACGCGTGTGAATATCCAAGCACTTATTAATGACAAAGTATCTCAGGCTCTAGAAGCCGCTGGCGCACCTGCAGGCTCTCCGGCTGCTGTTCGCCAATCAGCAAAACCACAATTTGGTGACTACCAAGCAAACGGCGTGATGGGTGTTGCTAAACGACTAGGCACTAACCCACGAGAATTTGCTCAAAAAGTATTGGACGTTCTAAACCTAGACGGTATCGCTTCTAAAGTTGAAATCGCTGGTCCAGGTTTCCTAAACATCTTCCTAGATGAAGCTTTCCTAGCACAACAAGCAGACGCAGCACTGGCAGATTCTCGCCTTGGTGTTGCAGTCGCAGAAACCCAAACCATTGTGGCAGATTACTCTGCGCCAAACGTTGCGAAAGAGATGCACGTTGGTCACCTACGTTCAACGATCATTGGTGACGCGGTTGTTCGTACTCTTGAATTCCTAGGCCACAACGTTATCCGTGCTAACCACATCGGTGACTGGGGTACTCAATTCGGTATGCTTATCGCAAACCTTGAGCGCGTTCAGGCTGAGTCTGGCGAAGTTTCAATGGAGCTTGCTGACCTTGAAGGCTTCTACCGTGAGTCTAAAAAGCTTTACGATGAAGACGAAGAGTTCGCAGTTAAAGCACGTGGCTACGTTGTTAAACTGCAAAGCGGCGACGAGTTCTGTGCAGAGATGTGGAAGAAGCTTGTTGACGTAACAATGATTCAAAACCAACGCAACTACGATCGTCTAAACGTGTCGCTAACACGTGATGACGTAATGGGCGAAAGCATGTACAACAACATGCTACCGACTATCGTTGCCGACCTAAAAGAGCAAGGTCTTGCGAAAGAAGATGACGGCGCACAGGTGGTCTTCCTAGACGAATACAAAAACAAAGATGGCGACCCTATGGGCGTTATCATCCAGAAACGTGACGGCGGCTTCCTTTACACAACCACGGATATCGCTTGTGCAAAATACCGTTTTGAAGAGCTAGGTGCAGACCGCGTTCTTTACTTCATCGACTCACGTCAACACCAGCACCTAATGCAAGCTTGGACTATCGTTCGTAAAGCAGGTTACATCCCAGAATCTGTTTCTCTTGAGCACCACGCGTTCGGCATGATGCTAGGTAAAGATGGTAAGCCATTCAAGACACGTGCAGGTGGTACGGTTCGTCTTGCAGATCTTCTTGATGAAGCAGAAGTTCGTGCAGCACAGCTGATCGAATCTAAGAACCCAGAACTAGCAGAAGACGAGAAGAAAGCGATCGCGAACACGGTTGCAATGGCAGCGGTTAAGTACGCAGACCTTTCTAAGCACCGTACTACTGACTACGTGTTCGATTGGGACAACATGCTTGCGTTCGAAGGTAATACAGCACCGTACATGCAGTACGCGTACACTCGTGTTGCTTCTGTATTCGCTAAAGCAGGCGTCTCTATGGACTCTCTTGAAGGTGAAATCAAAATCACTGAAGAGAAAGAGAAAGCGCTTATCGCGAAACTTCTACAATTTGAAGAAGCGGTACAGTCTGTTGCTCGTGAAGGTCAACCACACATCATGTGTAGCTACCTATTCGAACTAGCGGGTCAATTCTCTAGCTTTTACGAAGCGTGCCCTATCCTAGTGGCTGAAGACGAAGCTGTTAAGCAGAGCCGTCTCAAGCTTGCTGCACTAACAGCGAAGACAATCAAGCAAGGTCTATCTCTTCTAGGTATCGACACTCTAGAGCGCATGTAAGCGATTCGAGATTCGAGATTCGAGATTCGAGATTCGAGATTCGAGATTCGAGATAATTAGAAAGGTTGGCGTGAAAGCGTCAACCTTTTGTTTTATCTGACGTATACTGATTCAAACACTATCAATGGGAAGACAACAATGAGCTTTGAACTTCACCCACAATTAGCCAAAGACACCACCGTTATTGGCGAATTCCCACTGAGCCTTGCGCTACTCAGCAAAGACAGTGCTGTGCCTTGGGTTATCTTGGTGCCCAAGCGGGCTAACCTCAAAGAGCTGCATCATTTACCAATGAAAGAGCAGCAACAGTTATTGCTAGAATCTCAAGCGGTCAGCCAAGCGCTAGAAGCAACCTTCCAACCGGATAAGCTCAACCTAGGTGCGCTAGGTAACATGGTGCCACAACTGCACATCCACCATATTGCACGCTTTAAAGATGACATCGCTTGGCCCGGCCCAGTATGGGGGAACACCAAAGGCGAACAGCGCACTGAACAAGAGCAAGCCGCCATTCATACTCGCATTCAAAATGTTCTATCACTGAGTTCTATCTTCAAGAAAGCATAATTCGAATTGGTTTCGTTGAGCTTAAAGCAAAACTCTTAAGAAAAGATACATAATAAAAAGCCGCTCATCTTAGACAAGCGGCTTTCTATTTTCTAATCTCGCCTTTTTCAACGAAAATATTAAGACTTGAACTACATCATCACGTTAAGCGACAAACCATCTTGCTTGCTGATGGTGTAACGAATACGCGTAGTGTGACCATGTTGGTTGGTATCGACCAAGCGAGATATTTTCCCTTTCTTAACCCATACACTCAACATCGCATCGACGCCGTCTTCGCTGATGCCAAACTTAGACGCCAGTTCCTTGCGCGCCGCCATGCCATGACTATCAATGTATCGATGAAGTTCAGTTAAGATCATACAACTTGCACCTCGAGTTCTTTTTGTTTATTACCGAGTTTCTTAAAGACACGATACGTCACCACAAACCCACCAGCGATAGCGACCATCCACACAGCACTCGTCGCTGGATGAGCAGCAAAATTGGCTGCCTGATAGTAGAAGGTTGCGCCGAAGTAACCAAGCGCCATTGTCCACACCGCAATAAAGCGTGCAAATGCCTTGCCGAACTCACGAACATAAGCACCGATAGCCGCAACACAAGGCGTATAAAGCAGAATAAAAATCAAGTAAGCAAATGCAGCGTGACCAGATACAAACTTGTCTTTCAAATTACCAAAGATAGAGGTATCGACTTCTTGGTCAGCAGCCACAGAGTTAGAGTCAGACAAGTCACCAACGTCAACACCCAATGGATCTGAATAGCTCAACCCCGCTAGGTTTTCAGGGATCGTCATCACCGCATCTTGCAAACTTGCTGCTAAGTCAAACTCAGCCGCTTCTTCGTCTGAAGGTGTCGCGTACAAGCTATTTAACGTACCTACAACCGCTTCTTTAGCGAAAATACCGGTAATGATACCCACCGTTGCTGGCCAGTTATCTTCTGTAATACCGATAGGTTGGAAGACTGGAGTAACAACTTGAGCAGCCTTAGACAATACCGAGTTATGACTGTCTTCGTTGCCAAAGCTTCCGTCGGTACCTAACGAATTAAGGAAGCTAAGAACCGCTACAACCATCACGATGGTTTTACCTGCCCCCAGTACAAAACGCTTCAGCTTCTGCCACGTTTTCAGCATCACGTTTTGCATAGTCGGCAACTCGTAATCCGGCATTTCCATGACTAAGCTATCACTGCTACCAGGGTAGAGAGTGCTCTTAAGAAATAGCCCCGTAAAAACAGAAGCGGCTATACCCAAAATGTACAATGCAAATACCACGTTTTGCCCTGCGCCTGGGAAGAAGGCTGCTGCGAACAATGCATAGACAGGTAAACGCGCACCACATGACATGAATGGCGCCATAGAGGCAGCTAGCTTACGCTCACGCTCCTGGTCAAGAGTACGAGTAGCCATGATTGACGGTACGTTACAGCCAAAACCAAGAACTAACGGTACAAATGCTTTGCCCGGCAGACCAATCTTTTGCATCACTTTATCAAGCACAAATGCCGCTCGAGCCATGTAACCCGAACTTTCTAGTACCGCTAAGAAGAGATAAAGTGCTGCAATAACCGGAATAAAGGTCGCCACCGTTTGAATACCACCGCCAATACCATCGGCAAGTATCGTGACTAACCAAACTGGTAAATGACCATCGAGTAAGTGGTGTCCACCATCAACTAATATGGCCCCAACACTAATATCAAAGAAGTCGATAAACGCACTGCCGATATTGATAGAGAACATAAACATTAAGTACATGACAACGAAGAAGAAAGGGATGCCGACCCATTTATTCAAAATAAATTGGTCCGCTTTTTCTGTGAAATTGCGGCTTAGTTTGCCCTCACTGCGACGAACACGTTTACAAAGGTCATGCAAAAACGAATATTTTGCATCAGCGACAGCAAGATCGATATCAAATTCAGCACCAAGACGCACATTGTCAATTTGAGAGCGAGTTTGCGGAGCCAAACCATTTAACACTAAGTAATCATTTTCGAGTGCTCGAATTGCCAACGCTCGTTCAGAAACATGGGCATCATCAAATTGCGACGCTACCGAGGGAATAAGCGCTTCTAGGGCTGCGTCATAATCGATGGAAATAGGATCAAGGCTCACACCTTGAACCAGAAGCTTATGCAGACGCTCTTTAAAACGAGCCACTTGCCCTTTATCATGCGCAGATAAGCTCATTACGGGACAACCGAGCTCTTTCTCTAGCACTTTAAGGTTAACCACCTGACGTTCGCGCTTTAATACGTCCATTTTGTTCAATACCACAATCATTGGGCGACCCAATTCACGTAGCTGCAATGTCATGTATAAGCTTCGTTCTAGGCAGCTGGCATCGACAACATTGATAATAACATCAGCTGGGTGAGTCAAAACAGCGCGCGAGGCGATGGACTCATCGATACTGTTGGCATCATTACCGCTGTCTAAGGCATAGATGCCCGGTAAATCCGTTAACTGGAACTGATCGCCAGCGTGCGAGTATAAACCCGTTTTCTTTTCTACGGTTACCCCAACCCAGTTACCCACGTGCTGCTTGGCACCTGTCAGTGCGTTAAACAGTGTTGTTTTACCACTATTCGGGTTACCTACGGTAAGAACTTGATAATCCATTTAGACAACCTCGATTTGCTCAGCAATGCTTTCACGAATGGCGATAGAAACCCCTCTCACCTCAACTTGAATCGGATCCCCCATCGGTGCGCGGCGGATAAGCGTCACCTCGGTTTTTGGCAACATACCCATCACCATAAGTTTTTTTCTAACTTCGGGCGTTAAACCTGTAAGTGCAACAATAGAAGCCGCTTTTCCTTGGTCGAGTTGTGAGAGTTTCATAAATACCCAATTCGTGATTGATAATGAGAAAGATTGTTATTAACTGTAGAATACACATACATACCCTTGATTCTATTGTGTGAAATCAAAGTTTTCGAAAATACGCACCCGTCACTTTCGTTAAAAACGGCGACGTTAAAAACGTTATTTCCAAAACAAAACGAGAACTACATCACTATTAAAAAATCAACCACACAATGTTAAACCAAATAAAATCAAACACTTAAGATTATGTCGGATTTTTCATAGGCATCTGTCGTTAATTTTATAAGTAAAAAAAGTCACTCAACGTATAGTTATCTCACTTGAAGAGAAACTCCTTCTCTTTAGTGAAATACCAGAGGTGATATGGCTTGCCATATTACTCAGGCAGCAAGCGAAGGTGTCATTGGCACCCGTGGCATAGCCCCCCTCCGACTATGCCACGACATTTTTTTCTTCCCTTTGTTTTATCCATACACGCGCCATAAACCCTGTATTCTAATCACATAGCACGAAGAATAAGATCAAGTCTCCAACCATGAGGAGATTTGAAATGGGAAAACGACGCACCAATCAAGAATGGAGAATGCTTATCGAACAATCTGAATCGAGTTCACTGTCGACACTCGCGTCTTGTAAGCTCAATGAACTTAACCCCTCAACGTTCTATGCCAAGCGCTGGCTAAAATCCAGAAGCTCTATGGGATAGAATCCCGCTTAAAAGGTGCGTCTCTCGAGACACGAAAAGCA
>NZ_CANLBV010000123.1 GCF_947488985.1 uncultured Vibrio sp. | reverse complement strand
CAGTGTAATTATCATAGTTCGTAGCATGATCCTGATTTTACTAAAAATCAAGCACCTTCAATGATCACGGGTATATAGCTATACGCGACGCTCTGGATAAATTGAGATGTATTTGTCATACCATTTAGCATGATCAGGCAACTTTCTTGATTTAACTCAGACAATCGTGCCCTTTAATGACGGTATAGTATTGCTCCTGTTCCTTCCTCCGCGACTTCTTTGAAATCAGCGGAAGCATCATGAGAATTAACAATGACCCAAATTAATGAGCAACGCCTTGTCGAACACTTCTGCGATCTAGTAAAAATTGACAGTGAATCTGGCAACGAAAAAGCCATTGCTGAAGCACTGGCTGAGCAATTAGGTGAGCTGGGTTTTGAAGTTCACAAGCTAGCGGTTCCAGAAGACTTGTCTAACGGCTTCAACATCTACGCTCGTCTCGATGGCACACTGCCAGGAAGCATTGTATTTAGCTGCCACATGGACACAGTCACACCGGGTATTGGCATTGAGCCGATCATTGAAGACGGTATTATCCGCTCAAAAGGTAACACTATCTTAGGCGGTGATGACAAGTCAGGTATTGCTGCAATCATGGAAGTGGTTCGCTGCCTGAAGGCAGAAGGCCAAGAGCACAAAACCATTGAGCTTGCCTTTACGGTATTCGAAGAAGGTGGCTTGTTCGGTTCATTCCACTTCGATATGTCTCGTATTCAAGCAGATAACGCGATTGTACTCGATTCAGGCGGCCCAATTGGTACAGTGATCAACGTCGCGCCGGGTCAACAAAAAATTGTTGCGACAATTAAAGGCCGCCCAGCTCACGCCGGTTTAGCACCAGAAGAAGGCATCAGTGCCATTCAGGTAGCTGCGGACGCAATCACCAAAATGAACCTTCTGCGTATTGATGAAGAAACAACCGCAAACGTAGGTATCGTTGAAGGTGGTCAAGCGACTAACATCGTAATGCCAGAGATAAAAGTTGTTGCTGAAGCGCGTTCACTAAACGGTGACAAATTGGCCGCTCAAGTTGACCACATGATTTCAACTTTTGAAGCAAGTGCTAAACAGTTTGGTGCCGAAGTAGAAATCGAATCAACGCGTGCTTACGATGCGTTCGTTATCGCAGATGATCACCCGCATATTCTCTCTATCAAGTCAGCATTTGATAAACTGGGTATCACAATGCAAACTCAAAGCACTGGCGGCGGTAGTGATGCAAACAACTTCTATGCTAAAGGTTTAACAACGGTAAACCTTTCTACAGGCATGTCAAAGGTTCACACCACAGAAGAGTACATTGCAGTAAAAGACATGGTGGCTATCTCTGAGTTTATCGCGGCTTACGTGACTCAATAATCACTAAACATATCTCATCAGGTTAATCACGTGCCTGATGAGATGTCAATTGACAGCGACAAAGCCTAGCTTCGCTTAAAAGCCGCGACGCTTCCAAAACTGCCCTTCATCTTTTGCCACAAGGTCGAACGTTTTATCCGCGATGATGTTCCCTTTCAGTTCAACCGTCATGCGCCATTTACCAATCTTATTGGCAATCGGAGCCCAAATAGTATCACCCAAATAGAAATCCCAATCGTTGTTGCCGACATACTCTTCGCCATCGAACGGTTCGAGTACTTCGCCTTTGTCTGTGGTGATGTTCGGGTGATAGATGCAGTAACGGATCTTTTCACCTTTGGCTTTTTTAATGTTCAAGATATAGCCAAACTCGACGTCGATTTCAGCATCAACGATAGTAGTAAACTCTTGAATTTTTGGAAGGTCTTTCGATTTAGAATCCCACGTTGTATAAATGCCGTAAGATGTCATGTCCACGATTGCCGATCGCTTTGCCATTGTGTTAGTACCTAGTGTTATTACTTAATTTTATCATTTTTTGACTGTCACTTTAACTTTGACTCGCTAGCCAGACACTCATTAGCTAGAAGTACAGAGCTATTCTTGCCAATCTCTCGCCATGCGCTTAATCACCGATGGCTCGATGTTGTGAATGCTACCAAATTGCTCACGGCATACTTCGATGATCAATTCTGCCTTATATTTTCGTGCAAGTTGGCGGTAGGCCTTCATCTCCCACTGCTTAATAAAGGTATTGGACACCACCACATCAAGCCCCTGCTTTAGCCCGTTTTCTGTTGAATTCTGACACCACTCGTGCGCCAGCCCAAGCTGCCAAGGGTCAAAACAGTAGTCACCCTGCTCGTTCACAAAATACATATCCGCTTCTAGATGCAATGCATTGTAGGTTTTTGCTTTGGTAGACTTTCCGGAGCCTGGTAGCCCTCGAATGAGTATCAACTTCATGTGCCACTTTATAGAACAGATTGGAAAATGTGAGTTTATCTCATAATGCGAGTCATGGCTTAGATAATCTTGAACCGCACCCATTCCAACACCTGTGCAGCAGTCAATTTATCTGTTCAGTAAAATCATCCTTCAGTCAAGTAAACTGAGCGATAGTGTTCTAAATGAGTTAGTGCTCTAAATGATAGTGATTAAATAGCAACGCTTTAATTGAAGGCGCTGTAATAGGTCGTTCTGTAATAGATAGAGAAAATGACCTTTGATACTTCAAAGGCAGCTAAAAATATGACAAGTCTGCACTTTGGATATCGACAAGCGTAGCAAACTATTATAAATTCAGAAGTATAGACGTCTAAATATCTAGCTTAGGGAGAAAGCTGTGCCTATTCGCATTCCAGATCAACTACCCGCATCCGATGTGCTTCGTGAAGAGAACATCTTTGTGATGCCGGTATCAAGAGCATCGACACAGGAAATCCGTCCACTTCGAGTCTTGATCCTCAACCTAATGCCGAAAAAAATTGAGACTGAAACTCAATTTTTGCGCCTATTATCCAACAGTCCCCTTCAGGTTGATATCGAACTGCTGCGTATCGATGATCGACCAAGTAAGAACACCCCAACGGAACACCTTGATAACTTCTACCGCCAATTCGAAATGGTCAAAGAGAGAAACTTTGATGGCCTGATCATCACAGGAGCACCGCTGGGGTTGGTTCAATTTGAAGACGTGATCTATTGGGATCACCTACAAACCATTATGGAGTGGGCGAACAAGCATGTGACATCGACCCTGTATGTGTGTTGGGCGGCTCAAGCAGGCTTGAAGTTGCTATACGATTTGCCTAAGCGAACTCGTAAAGAGAAGCTCTCCGGCGTTTACAATCACGAGATACACCAGCCTTTCCACCCGCTTTTGCGCGGCTTTGATGATAATTTCTTAGCGCCGCACTCACGATACGCTGATTTCTCGCCAGAATACCTCGCCGACAACACCGAATTGGATATTCTTGCAACGTCGGATGTCGCGGGAGTTTACTTAGCAGCGACTAAAGATAAGCGAAATGTGTTTGTGACGGGTCACCCTGAATACGATGCTCATACACTGCACACTGAATACGTTCGTGATTTAGGCGAAGGCATGGAGCCGGTGATCCCGATTAACTACTATCCGAACAATAATCCAGACAACAAACCAGTCGCAAGCTGGCGCAGTCATGGACACTTGCTGTTCTCTAACTGGCTAAACTACTGCGTTTACCAACAAACGCCTTACGATTTGGATAAATTCAGTGAAGATAATTTCACCAAAGACGACTAATTCTTTGTTCTAATACAGCATATCTAAAGCCGTTTTATATACCTTGCTCACAAGCTCCGTATTGAATGCGGCTTTTTTATGGCGTGTGAGTCGCACTCCCCCATCGAGCTCCCCACTCCACAACCTTGATTTCATATGATAGGTGCTTGTTTACAAAAAATTCGCCCACTCAGAACCCCGCCTATCAATGAAAAATAATTTCAAAGCATGTTGGGCGCTAAGGAACGGAATATGCACGCTAGATTTCGATTATCACACTTCACCTTACTCGCATCATTGTGCCTTATGGGTTGTGTCTCCGTAACCGAAGGTCCGCCTAAAATTGAAAGTGATCCGATTGCGATGTCTGAGTCTCGCATTGAGCTAGGGCTTGGGTATATGGGACAAGGTAATATGGTAAGAGCCCGTGAGAACCTTGAGCTGGCAGTCAAACATGCCCCTAGCTACTACCGCGCTCGCCTTTCAATGGCGCACTATTACGAGCAAGTTGGCGAAATAGAAGAGGCGAGAGGTGCTTATCAAAAAGCACTGAGGCTAGACGCAAAAAACGGCAACGTATTAAACAACTATGGTACGTTTCTGTGTAAACAAGGCGAGTACGAACAAGCCGACCAATACTTTAATCGCGCTATCGATCAGTCCTATTATTACCTCGTGTCTGCAAGCTATGAAAATGCGGCATTTTGCGCATTTAAGGCCGGTAATACAGACCAAGCTAAACATTACTTCGCTAGAGCGATTGACCACGATCCAAACCGAGTCAAATCGATTCTCCAGCTATCAAAGATTGAAGTGAATGACGCGGACTACGATGAAGCTAGGCTGCGTTTATTCAAATTCCACCAACGGTATGGTTATCAAATCCCTTCACTTAAGATCTTGGTCGAACTGGAAAACAAAGCGGGAAACGGTGCTCTTGAGAAGAAATATCAGAGTAAGTTAGATGAATTGCTTTCGGCTTAGTGGTACTAATACCAATCGTAGTAAATAACTGGTCACCCTAGCTTGTTAAAACGCTCGATAACTGCGTTAGAATTTTTGATTGTAGAATAACTACTTATCGAAAAATCCCGCCTTGTTCTCAAGCATTTTTCCTGCGCTATTTCTGATCACTTACTTACTGTGATTGGTATAATACAGCTTAGCTTATATGCAAAACACAAAAACGGGCTTGTTACGTTAACAACAAGCCCGTGCGTATTTCAGCTTAATATCTTAACGAATTACAATCACTATTTAAGCGCGATCCATTCTTGTCTTTGCTCGTCGTCCATAAAGGTCCAAGCGATAAAGCGACTCACCTTCTGGCCTTGCGACATCTCAACCACTCTTACTTGTTTAGCTCGTAGCTTACCCAATTCTGAACGAAGCATATCGACGTTGTCTTTCTTCGAAATCAATGTCGTAAACCACAATACTTGCGTTGCAAAGCTTTGGCTCTCTCTCGCCATTTTCATAATGAAAGCCGCTTCGCCACCTGGGCACCAAAGCTCGGCTTTTTGACCTCCGAAGTTTAAAATCGGTTTATCTTGCTTCGCTGACTTTTGGTGCATTTCGGGCTTAAACGCTTTATTTGTTTCTGGCTTAAGCGCCTTGCCTGCTTTCTTAGCACGGTTCGCCGCTAGGTTGTCCAGTTTACGTTGCGACCCTTTTTGCGCCTCTTCCAGAGAGCTGTGGAATGGAGGGTTACAAATAGTGACGTCGTAACGTTCATTATCCTTAATGACACCCTTAAAGATGAATTCAGAGTCCGCTTGCAAGCGAGCTCGGATCTTCCCTTTTAGGTTGGGGTTACTTTCAGCAATGAAGTTCGCGGTTTTGATTGATACAGGATCAACATCGCTCCCCGTACAACGCCACTTATACTCGGTAGTACCAATGATTGGGTAGATACAGTTTGCGCCGACACCAATATCCAATGCTTTTACAGAAGCGTGTTTGTAAGGTTCGCCTTGAACATCACTATTGAGGATGTCTGCCACTCTGTGGATGTAGTCAGCACGGCCTGGAATGGGTGGACATAGGTAACCCGCGGGAATATCCCAATGCTTAACGCCATAGTGATGGGCCAGCAGTGCCTTGTTAAGTAACTTAACCGCCAATGGGTCCGAGAAGTTGATCGTATCTTCACCAACAGGGTTCTTAATCAAGTGCTCTTTTAACTCAGGTAACGCAGCAACCAACAATTCGAAGTCGTAGCGACCTGTGTGCTGGTTTCTCGGGTGCAGCCCGCCCACTGGTTTAGAATTCTTCTTGTTACGTTGCGAACCGCTAGATCTTTTTGGTACGCACTTATTCGAATTGCCTTTCTTAAACGGTGCTTTACCCGCCCCGCCTTTATTATTGGTTGGTTTACCAGAAACTCGCTTGGCTTTATTCTGTCCAGCCGCTTTTGAATCCGCATTGTTACGGTTTTTATCAGAGGCGCTATTTTTCGACAGGCTTAGCGTGGTTCTATTTTGTGATTGGCTCATTGGGCTACTTCTTTAAATCTAAATACATCATGAATAAACGGGCATCTAACTCAAGTTGATGATAGTCCGGTTCCATGTGACAGCATAGTTGGTAAAAGGCTTTGTCGTGCTCTTTCTCTTTGATATGCGCCAGTTCGTGTACCACCAGCATTCTTAGCAAAGGTTCTGGTGCATTTTTAAAGACACTGGCGATACGAATCTCATTCTTCGATTTGATCTTCCCACCGTGATTTTTGGCCACGTAAGAGTGAAGCCCTAATGCATTATTGATGAGATGGATCTTGCCATCGTAAATCACTTTGCTGATTGGTGGTGTTTTTTTCATGTAGCGATTTTTTATCTCAATCGCATAGTCAAACAGGGCTTTCTCGCTTTTTATTTCATGATTCTTTGGGTAGCGAGCTTCAAACCACGGCACCAATTTACCCGACTCAACCAGTTGAGTCACAGGTTCAATAATGTGCTTCGGATAGCCTTGAATATAGCGTAAGGAAGGATGCATGCTGAAAGACTGTACCAGTTGCGCCACGACAATACGTTGTGGTCTTGAAAATTGAGCCGTATAGTGTAACTGATCACACTTTTCTAATCACCTAGGATTCGTTACACTTTAGCGAGATTCAACAAGAGCTAGATTCAACAAGAGAATGCCAAAATGAAACGTGTTGTATTGTACGTCGCAGACAAATGCCCGCACTGTAAAGATGCCCAGCGCTATTTGGACTCAAAGAAAATTGTTTACCGCCTAACCAATGCAAAAATGCAGCGTGGCCGTAAAGAATTGCAAGCGATGGGTGCTCGTTCTATCCCCGTGCTTAAAATCGGCGACCAAGTGATGGTCGGTTGGAATCAAAAGAACTTCGACAAGATGTATAACTCAAAGAACACATAACGTGGTCTAAGAGGCACATCCATCGACAAGCAAAGCCCGCCGATCCAACCAAGGTTCTGCGGGCTTCGTTCTATCTATTTATTTATCTATTTATCTATTTATCTATTTATCTATTTATCTATTTATTATTCAATCACACGTAGCGCTTAACGAACTCAATAAAGGTACGGTCTGCCTTTGAAAGATAACCCTGCTTTCTCCATGCCAAAGAGAGATTGAGCTTCACCGGCTCTTTAAATGGGACCCCGACCACATCCTCCTCATACTCCGTGACTAAGTTAAGCAACGCGGTGATCGCAAACTCCCGCTTTACGATAGATAGAATCATCGGCAACAAATTGGTTTCGAACGCGATGGTCATGTCTAGGTTGTACTTCTTGCAGGTTGCATCGATAAAGTCGCGGTGGAAATAACCCGACTTAAACATGATCAGCTCTTGAGCGAAAAACTCTTCAAAGGTAATGGATGACTTTAACGCCAATGGGTGATCCTTACCTACCACCGCCAGCATCTCGGAACTCAACAAGTGGTCTGTTTCAAGATCATCGGGCACATGTTCATGGTTGACCACTCCGATATCCAGCTCACCGTTTAATAACATCTCACGAATCGAGGCCGTACCCGCATCAATCAGAGTCAATTTTAAGTTTGGGTATTGGCTCTTAAATGCCATCACGACTTGCGGGAAAAAATAGCTACCCATCATGCTTGGCGCTCCGAGTCGCACCTCGCCTTTCTCTAACCCCTTTAACTCGTTCATTGCCAGTTGGGCATCATCAAACTGCTGAGCAATTCGCTTCGCATGGTCAAACAGCACTTTCCCCTCTTCGGTTAAGGTGACCGTTTTATCGCCTCGACGAAACAGAACCAATTCAAGCGTTTGTTCTAACTTTTTAATGGAAATACTCAACGCGGGCTGCGCTATATGCAGCGCTTTGGCGGCTTGAGTAAAGTTGCCAAACTGTGCAACCGCCAGAAAATGTCGCAGGGGTTTTGATTCAAGCATTTCAATATACTTAATATATATACTCGTTCAACTTGAAGATGCAGGCTTGAGAACTTGAAAGTTATCATTAATTCGAGATGCCAAAGAGCCTG
>NZ_CANLBV010000122.1 GCF_947488985.1 uncultured Vibrio sp. | reverse complement strand
TTTACTTTTGGCGAAGCAAATTATAACTCTTTACCATGCTGTTTAAAAAACACTCACGAAAGATCAACACGCCCTAGGCAGCTACTGAAAATTGCTAAGCGTGAAGGTGGGTACACCAACAAAGATATTGAAAAGAAAGCCGGCTTAAAAGGCTCTTCTAGCTCTCTGGCGTCTAGGTGGCTAAATGGTCACGCTTTGGCTACGGAGCGGCAAATGCGTTACTTCATCAATAATTATGGCCATTTTTTGAAGAGGCAATTGGAGCATCTTTATTATCAGTACCTACCAGATGGTGAAAACTTAGTGGTGAACTACGTTAAGTTATCTGGCGATATTATTTTTAAACACCAAATCCGTGTAGATCCATCTCGAGAATACAAAAAAGGGTTGAGTGTATTGAGGCTAGTGGTAATAGAAAACGACGGTTGCTATAAACTATTACATCAATATCGTGCTGGACTGATTCAATGGGATAAGCACGCTGACGTAAAACAGGCTTACTTTGAGCCGTCTATTTACGATCTCCAAGGTATTGTGCATTCGGATAACGAAGAGGCTCATTGGTATCTATGGAAAGTGATTGAATGCTCTGACACGAGTGAGTTAATCGATAATTTTGAAAATGAATGCAAAATCATACTTAGTTCAAATAACATCGTAGATTGGGCGAAGCGCAATGGTCAAAACGTTGATCATATGGACTCAAGAATGTTTGCTCCTAAGCATGTAATACCAATGAAGTTTGCATTTTATCAAAAGATAATGAAGCTCGGCTTGCAAAGTGACTTATTGCCGTTTTAACATCATACCGACAACCCAAGCTGCCATAGAGGGGCTTAATCCTCAAATCAGAGTTGGATGCCAACTCAAAGACTGATACCTTTCATCATAGAGCACCACCTCTGCTAAAGAGCTGGGGGTCGTGTACAGGTATTCGGATAACCTTGTAATCTGTCTCTGACTAGGTGAAAATGCTGAGGCAAGTAGCTGAAAGGGTTCAAGGTTTACTAGGGATAGGGGTGGGTAAAGCCGAACCATATAATTTCGTGTTGTATCGTTCGGCTTTTTTCCATGAGAATTTATTAGCTAGATAAGCCTTTCAATACCAATTCCATTCTTCACCAATTTGAATAGAGCCTTATCGCATCGGTGATCCAACACTAAAGTCTCTTGTTCTAACCAGCGATCCACATCACGCAAACCGGGCAAATCTAGTGCGGGTGCGTCACGCCAGCTCCGCTTGCTGGCCCCCAACATTTCCCGACTTCTTTGGGTGGCTTGCTCACGCCAGTAATCAGGCAACCAGACTCGACCCGGTCGATTTAGCTTTTGGGCCATTGAGCGGACGATTGACAGCCCATTGGGGTCATAGTCAGGGAACGCCACCCACGGAACCTGTTTTGGCAGTGCTTCTAATAATGCACAGTGCGCAATGTTTAAGCCCGGCACGTACAACAGAACTAACCCATCCACCAATGGCATATCAACAAAAGCGCCCAGATTCTCGACCGTCATCACTAAGTGGATGTTGTTAAATGTCAACTGTTCTTTCGTCAGCCATTGACGCTCGGGGATCGAGCATTCGGTGCGTTGCATGGTTTCATCATCGACAGATTGCAGCCATCCATTTTGGTACGCGATAGCCAAGCCGGTATGGTGGCTGCGTACCCTCATCACCTCGTCACCGGTAGCTTTCTGACCTGGCAACAGTGGTTCACTACAACCAGATTTGCTGTCACCGCGCCATGCGGCGGCACTTTTGTGGTGGATGAATTTGGTATTTCGCAAGATAGCCCCACGCTTCTGTGGGGCATTTAGCTCCGAGTAGCCTATCTGATTGCATAACTGTTCCAATCGTTCAGGGTTATCCAAGTGCCATAACCGACCCGCGCAATGGATGATCTGCAACGATTCCAGATGTGCCAAGATCGGGGCATCTTTTTGGCGCCCAATCACTTTGGTGTTTCGCGCCAAGCGGGCGAGAACTTCGGCCACATGCGCCCTGGGCAAGCCCAGGCGCTGAAGTAAATCGTCTTTCATCAGCTACCTAAAATGCTATTGAGGACACGGTCGCCGTTAACAGTCAACTCTGTACCGTCTTGCAAGCCTGTTATTTGCACCCAGGACCGCGCTTCGTCAGCTTTGCTTGGGTTATCAATGTTAACCCCCTCAGGCCACACCCGAACTAACTGGTAACCCAGTCCAGTGATCTTGCCAAGGGACTCCGGCGCTGCCATTAGTAATTGGACGCCACAACGTCGGCAGAGTTCTGCGACTGTAGCTTGACTGTGTGCATCCAAACGGCTTACTTCATCCATCACTAACGGGACGGCAAAAGCTTTCTTGCCATGAGCGGCGCCAGCCCAATGCTTGATAATACTGATCAACACCACGAGCCCTGAACCGAGCCGCTCTCCTGTCGACAAGTGAGTCCCTTCAAGATCTTCAAATTCACTGCGCCCACGTCGACGGATCTGTGTTTTTACCATTAGGTAATTGCGATGATCTAGTAGTTTCTCTCCTTTGATTTCCCCTGCTGTGGTACGGTGATATAGATCGGATAGGGCTTTTTCGACCGATTCTGCTTCCGCAAATAGATCATCCATCACCTGAGAGCCCTGTCGCAAGGCATCCAGTACCTTATCGAATTTCGGCACATAATCGGTTACCAACCGTACTTCGGCCACCTGGCCGAAGCCGATACCGTGAAGTTGATTGCTTAATTTACGAACCGCCCGTTGCTCGTCAACCACACGTTTAGCAATTGCTTCGCCCAACTCACCACGCTTGGTCTGGAACATAGATTCGGCGTTATCCAGCGACTTTTGTGCCATGCGGCAGGCTTCGTCTAGTTCAATCAACATTTGCTGTGGGTCACCGCTGTGGATTATGTCGTGTCTAGCCCGGCGCTTGAAGAGTTTCACTGCTTCAGCGTATAAATGTACGACTTCAGCGAAATTGGTTCCCGTTAGCTGCTGTCCGAATGCCAGCATAGGATCAGTTACCGGTATACCGTAGTCCTGCGCACAACCGTTGACTCTGCTGATCAAGCTTTGAACCCTTTGAAAAGCGGTGTCGGTATCTTCGATAGCTTCCAAGGCGTTTGACATTGCTCCCTGCAACACCGTACCAACGCCATCGTTAGCCACCATATCCATCACGGCTTGACGGGCTGCGGTTAAGTTTTCCTGCATGGTTTGGGCAAATGTTTCCTTGGTCATGCATGCTTCGGCTGCACTGCGCATTTGCTGTTGGAGCTCTCTGGCTTGCGATAAATCCCCGCTGTGCTTGTCTGCTTTTTCCTGAGCAGATTTGCATGCGTTGTCGAGCTGCTTTCTTTCGGCATCCAACTGCTTTTCCATGCCCGGATGGTAATCGATGCTAATTTGCTTGAGTTCCAATTCGCTGCGACCTAGCTCCGATTCTAACTGTTGTATTTTTGCATTTAATTGCATCGAGTGCTGTTGCGCTTTATCACGATCGTTCTCGGCAATCTGTTTCTGCCCATTAAGAGTTTCCACGTGATTGCTTAGTTGCTTGGCCTGGTCTTTCAAGACTTGCTGTTTATGGTTTGTATCACCAAGCAAGGCTTTAGCCTGGGCATATGTTGACCCCAGATGGAACCTAACCTCATGCAGACCTTCCATGTTGCGTAGTTGGTTGCTGAGCTCGTGATACCGTGCATTCTGATCTTTCACTCGTTGTTCGAGCTCGTTGGATGCTACAGGGTAGGGCTGCATCAGCAACACCCATTCAGTGTCAAAGTTCTTAAACAAAGGAGCAAAGCGCTCTGTTTCTCGTTGTGCATCGATACAACGTACAATAATAGCTTCGCAGGTGGGTTGGGTTTTGGCGCACGACATGAGTACCTTCTGCTTCCAAAATTGGTAAACAGTCATCTACAGGGGGAGGAGGTGGCGACCACTCACGCATCTGTACGCAGCGCTCTTGGAAAGGCAGAGCCAACCCCCATGAATTACCTCTGGTTAGCTCTATGGCACAATCGATCAGTTGTGAGAGATTGGCGTTAGGATCTAGCGTTAGGCGCAACCGTATATTTTGCATCAGGCGCTCCAGGAAGCTGACTAAATCGATCAGCGACATATTGGCAAACTCACTAGTTCGCTCCAAAAATAACTCTATCTCCTCAAGTCCACTCTGCAATCGAGAGGGTGCTGAACGTGCAGCAGCTGTCTGTTGCAAGACTGCTAACTGCATTAGCACCTGATCAGCACCTATCAGAATAAGAGTTTTCAAATCTTTGATTTGTTTCATTAAATCATCGGAAAACAACAGTAAGGTTGTTATATCCTCGACAATGGAACTGGTGATTTTTTTTGTAATGTCTTGCCGCTCGGTACCAAACTGCGCGATGAGCAACTCTTGGTTTTTCGAAACACCTTCCAACAAGTCTTTAAGAGTAGGTAAATACGAACGAACCGATTCAAACCATGCCTGCGGGTCTTCTACTTCGATAGCGTTGAGCTCACCTAACAAAACCTCAATGCGTTTGTAGCGCTGACTTAGGCTTTCCTGTTGGTCGAAGTCTTCATCATTAAAATAAGGCTTTAAGAGATCGTGTGCGAGCTGAGTTAGCCGATACTGCGGGTCTTCGTCACGTACCGAGGTCCCGGCTAAGGTCATCAACCTTTGCTCAACGCCCCACTTTAGAAAATTACTAACTCGTGAATCAATGTAACCTTCTTCACGTCCTGCATAATTGTCGACGTAACGTACAATGCCGAGAACAGTTTCTTCATCGAAACTCTGCTGCACCAAGTTCATAGTATCATCTGCATGGCGATCCCAAGCGTGAATTGCAGCTAAGTATAGATATTGGTCAGGGTCTACTTCGAGACGTACTCCTGCAACCAAAAGGTTGTTGAGTAACTGATTGACTGATGAAGAGGATTGTTCAGTTATATCGCTTTGTGCAGCATCTTTATCAACAGAAGGTTCATTGCGTGGGTCATCAAGGATACTTATCTCACTGTCACTCATATACAACCTCTTTTTTTACGGAATTTTATGTCACTTTCAATGGGTTTTCTTAACAAACTAAAGTTGTGTATTTACATACAACTTAACTTGGTGATTTGAACGAAATTTAACCCAATCATCCATTGAAGTCAACCTAATGAATCATAATGATACATTGCAATGTTTTTTTATGATCTTTTAGTGGGATTTTAGTAACACTTTACATATATCCTTGCTATCATAGATAGCATTTCAATTGGAAAGGTATTTGCAATGAATCTGAGTTCGCATGTTAAAGGTGATGAAATAAGCAGCGACATTAGTCCTCGTCTTGCTTATGTTGATTTCAAACTCTTTTTCACGGGACAAGTGACTAGAGCGGATTTAAAGGGAGCTTTTGGTATAGCAGAAGCCGCTGCGTCTCGCGTGTTAACTGAGTATTCCAAGCTGAGACCGAACAATAAGACACAAAAGACAAACACAATCATCAGAGACACTTTTCATCCACTTGTTAATTTTGATTCAGAGCTTGCTTTGGGGATGCTCGCAAATGGTTTTAATAGCAACAAACTCTCTGGAGCCACGGAGCTGCCCTATGAAAAAATTGGAAGGATACCAAACCAGCTAAACCTCAATGATGTTGCTATGATCACAAGAGCCATCTCGGGCAAGTACTCAATTTCCTGTAATTACCTCTCAGAAAATAGTATTAATCACGAAGAGCGAATTATCGTCCCGTTAGCAATTATGAATGATGGGACAAACTGGATGTTTAGGGCTTTTGATCGTTCAGAAACAAGAGATAGGAAGTTTAAAAACTTCCTCTTTGCAAGGGTCAGGAATGTCGTCGAAGAACTTGATTCTAGAGCAGCAAAACAGAAAGAGAATGAAGCTTTATCACAAGATGAGCACTGGAACCTTAGGTTACCCCTGATATTGAAATTGCACGACTCTCTGTCAGAAAACGGACGCCAACGAGTCAGAACAGATTTCGGAATACCTGACGGGAAAGATGAAATATATGTAACTGAGCGAGCAGCTTTCAGGTGGATTATCGAGAAGAAGTGGCATATTGATGTCCGCACAGATGCACAAAAATTAGATGACAATAATAAAGGGATCAAACGGTTCTACAAATTTGAGTTAGCGAACTTAAATATGGTTATGCAGATGGAAAACTCATAGGAGAGCGAGTGAGTGTGATTTATAAAATCAAGGCTCTTAATTAAACTGCTAGCGTTTGCTTATATTTGACCCTAAATGTTAGCTATATCGCTAACATAACTCAATAGAACTCTCTTTTTTCCACTATGTTAAGTTAGCAGATTTGTCGATACCTTCTGTCTGGAGCCTATACAAGACAGTTCGCAATTACGAAACTCAGAAATCTCCATTTCCGAGCTAGCTGATGTGGTTAGGTCAGATTTGCCCCAACGCTTTCTAGATTCTCATGAACAATGACTTTTTGGTGCATTGATTTGGCCAACTTGTCTAATGAGTTAGATGTTCTAATGATTGGCAAGAATACAATCTTGGGCTAGGTATGGGCATGATGAACTGTTGAACTAAATGCAATATGGTTTTGTGGAATTTAGAGGATATATTATTTATGAGGGAATTAGTTGCTGAAATAGCACAACTAGATAGGGATGGGCTTTATGAATTTCGTATCGACAACGTTTCTCTACAGGAGTTTAAAGCCGAGTTTCTGCTAACCATCATAGCGTCCAATGAGAATCTAGTTTTGAGTCGTTGGCGAGTTACTTGTAGTCAATGCCTAAATATTGTAATTGACCGTTGCGAAATTCCGCGTGATTTTTGCCTAAAGTACGGCACTTTGATGATCGGGAAGTCAGGCATTAAAGGCTCACATTTTAGTGCTATTAAATTGGGCGTTTTAGCATAGCCTTCCAGCCATCTGAGAGGACGAGAAGCATTTGATACGTTCCATCGTCGAATCTCCTACAACCTACCCTGAAAAAAACTCTCTACTCTATGGTGACAAAAGTTAGTTTATCTTTAAACGCCATTAACAAAGCCAGTGTAGTTAGTTTCTCATAACATCAGATTTTATTTATTGTCGCATTGCAGTGGCGCAGTGACTCTGTGCTCTCAAATAGGAGAGGTTGCCATGCCTCAGGTAATTTATTCTGTACAAAAGTAGCAATAACACAACTCAAATGTTCATACTAGTGTCAGCCGATCTGTTCTCGCGCGTTTATGCCATTTATCATTTAAAGTAAAAGCCCAATTACATTGTTCTTTCATTAGCTTACCTTAGTAAAGGTTATGTAACGTGACATGCGTGAATAGTGAACTCATCGACCTCCAGTTAGAGCCATTAAAGTCCGCACCGCACATGAATAGTGTTAGCTAAGTCACTCAAGTAAGCTAACCTCGTTGTTACCCAAATCATACTAAACAGTTAGAATATGCCTATTCAAGCAGGTAGGGTAAGGTATGTATTTAAGTCACTTAAAAGCTGAAGGTTTTCGATGTTTTGGAAAAGAGTTTAACGTCCAACTAGCAGAAGGTTTAAATGTGATTGTTGGTGAAAATGGCGCTGGTAAAACGGCCATAATTAGCGCTATTAGACAGCTTTTTCACGATTCTGAATCCGGTAGATATAGCGTTACTAGCGATGATTTTTTCAGCCCTTTTGTCGTAGGGAGGGTAAGTGCTTCCTCGCTCTCTATCAGTGCTGAGTTTGATGGATTAGACGCAGCAGACAAAGTTGCTTTTCTTCCCTGGGTTGGAGCCTCTAATACGGCGCTGTTAAACCTGCAAGCTGAAAACAAGGAAGTTCGAGGCCGCTTCAAAAAGGTTATTTGGGGAGGGATATCTAGAAGCTCCCAGTTTGATCCTGAGCTACTAGAACTCGTTCAGTGTATTTACCTTCCACCACTAAGAGACGCTGAAGCAAAACTATCCAATGGACGCCAATCTAGACTATCAAAGCTTCTAAAAGCTCTAAATCGTAAACAGTTAAAAGAGTGTAAAAGAGACACTAGACTTCATCCTCTTGAAGCTAAATTGAAAGAATTCAACGAATCATTGGCTGACGACGGCGAACTAGGAATTAAAGAAGCTAGTAAGTGATCCGCACCAGAAGTTTTGGACACTGAGTTAAGTGAGTACAATCACTAACGAGGTGAACAATGACAACTAAGAAA
>NZ_CANLBV010000121.1 GCF_947488985.1 uncultured Vibrio sp. | reverse complement strand
GTCGACTGAGAAGGTTATATCTATGTGCTACCGAAGTTGGACTAAGCTGACCAATTAAATAATCAAATTGGTATAATTCAAGCATCCATTTACTGAGTTTGTCGGACTTGAACTTGGCTCGTCTTAAAGCAACTCTAGCGCCATGAACCAGTAAAGAGCGAATGTAAGTATTACCCCGTTTGGTAATACCGAGAAGAATGACATTGCCACCCGTCGTGCCTGGTTACGATGCAGCGGACCTGTGATACAGCCAATTTGAGAGTGGCCGTTATCAATCAGGTGCTTGGTCGCCATGTAGTGTGTGATTTATCATTTGCACCTTTCGCCTTTTGAGAGTGTGATAACGATCATCGAAACGTTTCGATGATGCGTTTTTTGGTGATCTCAATCACGAGTTATTTGTAGGGAGAATGTGTTGGCTTGGTGATTTTATGCCTCACGGATATGCACGGTAACGGCAACAATCGCATGATCGGTGCTGAATTGATCGTGCTCAAAGCTTGGATTAACCAGGTGATGATCCAAAACCGTGTAATCAGACAATTCCATTAAGCTTGATGAGTTCTGACAGTCAAACTCGTTCGACATCAAAATGTAATCCAGTACCGACCCAGAAGCGCCATAGTAATGGGTGGGTTTCCGCTGTTCAAGCAAGTCTTCTTCATGCAGTTGGTGGTAAAGATCCCAACTGTCTTTTAATCGAAAGTAGGATAACCAATGTTTACTGCTTTCATCTCGGTTGATTGAGTAACTTAATAGCCCTTTAAACTCATCATTAAACAGAGGCTTATTAAAGTCGCCCATCAGCACAACAGGTTGATCGGTTTGATAGCGTTGCTGGGTTATGTATTGATGCAACAGCTGGCTTTCAAGGCCGCGCTGAACGCTAGATAACCAAGAGCCCAGTTGTTGTTGGTGGAAGCGAGTGAGCGTGTCACTTTGTGGTTTTTCGCCTTGCCGAGTGTTATCGACAGAATCTGCCTTTGGCTCGGTTGGACGCTGTGATTTAAAGTGCGCGACATAACAGTCGGTCGATCCCAAATGGGGTAACGTGATCGTAGCGTGAACTGGCGTTCTATTGAATGAGAATTTGTCGCCAAGGTTGAATGCCCTCAGTAACTCGGCATTCGGCATCACGGGTTGTACATTCTCTATCGGATAACGAGATGCAATACCAACGACAGGTGAGGTATATAGGTAATCATCTTCAACATGCGGGCTATCGACCACCGCGAAATAAGGATAACCAATCTCGCTCAGTAGTTGTTTTAAAGATAGTGAACTGAATATTTCTTGAAAGCCAATCACATCACAATCTAATGACCCAATCGCTTTAGCTATCCAATGCTGCTTCTTCTGCCATTCCTCAAAGCTATAGATATTCTCAAAATCATAATAGGCATTTGGTGGTTCGAGGTAGTTCAAAAGATTGAACGTAGAGAAGGTGACTTGGTTTACTTTATTCAAAGTGTGACTCCATTAAGCCTAAGGAGATCAGGATAGCGCAACCATGGCGAGATCGTTGAACATTTCTTAGATTGCGTATCACTGTTAGTTTGCATATCACCGGCAGAGACAAACCTCGTAAACTGATGCGTATGCCGTGGCAGGTAAGCAAATTATAGTGCTACTGTTTATCTGAGTATCACTTAATAACTTAGATTGGGTACGAGTAATTGCAAATAAACGGTCAGAGTTACACTGGTGATGGTTTTATTAGTTATTACATGATGTTAGATTTGAACCTATACTTGGTTTATCGACGTGCATATCAAGCCGACAATCAAGCGATACAACGCATTTATGACATTTGAAGGGAGAGTCAAATGGAAACAGTTTTCCAACGCAAAGCCTCGCAGCGCACTCAGTTTTTCAGGTTCAACTTAGCTTCATGTGCAGTCATGCTGCCGCTTTTTGCGCTACCGCCTTCTGTTACTTACGCTTCTGATACCGATTCAAACTCCGCCGTCACCGTGATTGAAACCACCCAGTTGGTGGGTTTTGGGGAAGCCAAATACCCCGCCGATTTCACTCATTTCGATTATGTAAACCCGAATGCGCCTAAGCTAGGCAAAGTGACCTATGGCAGCATTGGTACCTACGATAGCTTTAATCGATTCGGCTCCCGTGGTGTGGCGGCAAGCTACACCGGGGATATTTACGATACCTTGATGTTCTCGCCAAGTGACGAAATTGATGCCTACTACCCACTTATTGCGTCAAAAGTGCGCTATGCCAGCGACTTTTCTTGGCTAGAAATTGATATCAATCCAAACGCCAAATTCCATGATGGTCAACCTATCACGGCGCACGATGTTGCGTTTACTTTCGATAAATTCTCGACCGAAGGTGTCCCTCAGTACCGCGTGTATTACAAAGAGATAGAATCGGTGACCGCCGTCTCTGATCGGGTTGTGCGTATTGAGATGAATAAACCAAACCGCGAGAAGCTGTTTAGTTTTGCACAAAGCACCCGCGTATTACCAAAGCATTACTGGAAAGACCGAAAACTCTCTGAGCCTTTGAGTGAGCCTCCGGTGGGAAGTGGTCCTTACAAAATCATCAACTATAAGTCTGGCCAAAGCGTGACTTATGGACTAGATGAAAACTATTGGGCCGCCGATCTACCTGTTAATGTGGGTCGCAATAACTTCAAGCAAGTGCAGTACGATTATTACCGAGACGATACGGTGATGCTAGAAGCGTTCAAGGCAGGGGAGTTTGATCTTCGAACTGAGAACTCGGCTAAATTCTGGGCCAACTCCTACACAGGGGCGAACTTCGATAAAGGCTACATCGTTAAAGAAGAGATTAATCACGAGAAGCCAGAATCGACCCAAGGCTTTGTTTTCAATATTCAGTCTCCGGTCTTCTCTGATCCTAAAGTTCGTGAAGCGTTAACCTACGCAATGGACTTTGAGTGGATGAATAAGAACATGTTTTACGGTCAGTACAAACGCACGCGTAGTTACTTCCAAAACACAGACTATGAAGCGAAAGGCTTACCAAGTGAAGAGGAAGTTGCGCTGCTGTCTCAGTACAAAGACCAAATTCCTCCGCGAGTGTTTACTGAAGAGTTCCAGCCGCCTGTCACCGATGGTAGCGGTCGTATTCGTAGTCAGATGCGTACCGCGTTCAAGTTGTTGAAAGAGGCTGGGTGGGTGTTGAAAGACAAAGTGATGACCAACCAAAAGACAGGCAAGCCGATGTCGTTTGAGTTGTTGATTTACAGCCCAACCACGGAACGTATCGCAACCCCCGTTCAAAAAAACTTGAAGCGTATGGGTATCGAGATGAAGATCCGTACCATAGATACCACTCAGTACATTAAGCGTCTTCGTGATCGTGACTTTGACATGGTCTCTTCATCGTTTTCGCCGAACCCGTACCCAAGCCCGAACTTAATGATTGTGTGGAACTCTAACTACATTGATTCGACTTACAATACTGCCGGTGTTATGGACCCTGTGGTTGACGCGTTAACCGAAGAAATTGCGCGTAACCAACAGCATCCAGAAAGGCTACTAACGCTGGGTCGCTCTCTTGACCGTGTGTTGCAGTGGAATTTTTATAATATCCCGCAATGGCATGTTGGAGAGTATCGCGTAGCAATGTGGGATAAGTTTGAGCGTCCATCGCAATTACCTAAATATGACCTAGGGATTGATACTTGGTGGATATCAGAAGAGAAGGCGGCTTTGCTTCCTGAAAAACGTCGTTAGGAGTTAGCATGGCCGCGTATATATTTCGACGTTTGTTATTGGTGATCCCCACGTTGTGGGCGATCATCACCATTAACTTTTTCATTATTCAAATTGCGCCCGGTGGGCCAGTCGAGCAGGCTGTTGCTCAATTGGAAGGGCATAACTCCGGTATTATGGAGCGCTTTTCGGGTGGTGGACAAGAAGTCGATTTAAGTGAAAGTGACCAAGCGTCTGCCAGTGGTTATAAAGGGTCACGCGGGCTTGATCCTGAAGTGGTGGAAGAGATCAAAAAGCAGTTTGGCTTTGATAAACCGATCCACGTTCGCTATTTCGACATGTTAAAGAATTATGCGACCTTTAACTTTGGTGAAAGCCTGTTCAAAGGTGGTAATGTGATTGATCTCATTATAGAGCGACTGCCGGTTTCTATTTCCTTAGGCTTGTGGAGTACGTTAATCATCTACGTGATCTCTATACCTTTGGGGATCATGAAGGCGATTCATCATGGATCTCGCTTTGATATCTGGTCAAGTGCCGTCGTCATTGTGGGGTATGCGATACCGGGCTTTCTGTTTGCGATTATTCTGATCATCTTGTTTGCGAGCGGCAACTACTTCAGTTGGTTCCCGCTGCGAGGTCTGGTGTCGAGTAATTTCGAACAGCTCAATTGGTATCAGCAAATCATCGACTATTTCTGGCATTTGGCGTTGCCTATTTTTGCCATGGTGATTGGCGGCTTTGCAACATTGAGTATGCTGACAAAAAACTCTTTCCTTGATGAGATCAATAAGCAATACGTGGTCACGGCACGAGCGAAAGGTTTGGATGAAAGCAGCATTCTTTATAAACACGTTTTCCGTAACGCGATGCTGATCATCATTGCGGGTTTCCCCAGCGCATTTATTAGTATTTTCTTTACGGGTTCGATGTTGATTGAGGTGATGTTTTCTCTCGAAGGCATTGGTTTACTGGGCTTTGAGTCGACCATTCAACGTGATTACCCAGTGGTGTTTAGTTCTCTCTATATCATGACTTTGCTCGGTTTGGTGCTGAGTATTATCTCCGACCTGACATATACCTGGGTTGATCCTCGAATTGATTTTGAAGCGCGTTAATGGCGAATGAATAACAAGGTATTGATAAAAAATGTTTAGCAACCCTTTAGCTGAAGCTCGTTGGCTACGTTTTAAAGCCAACAAGCGTGGTTTTATTTCTCTTTGGATATTTACACTGCTGTTTGGATTAAGCCTGCTTGCAGAGATCATCGCCAACGATAAGCCATTATTGGTGTCTTATGACAATCAATGGTTTGTCCCTGTCATCAATGAATATTCTGAGACGGAATTTGGTGGCGAGTTTGAAACCGAAGCCGATTATACAGACCCGTATGTAATCGATCTCATTGAAGACAGCGGATACATCGTATGGCCAATCATCCCTTTTAGTTACGATACGATAAATTTCGACATTACAGGCGCAGTGCCATCAGAGCCGGATTCGGTTAACTGGTTAGGTACCGACGACAAAGGACGCGATGTATTAGCTCGTATTATCTATGGTTTTCGTATCTCCGTTATCTTTGGGTTTGTTTTAACGATTGTATCGAGCGTGATTGGTGTTGTGGTCGGCGCGACGCAAGGTTACTACGGTGGCTGGGTCGACTTGTTTGGGCAACGGTTCATTGAAGTCTGGTCTGGTATGCCAACCTTGTTCTTGTTGATTATTCTATCAAGCTTCATCGAACCGAATTTCTGGTGGTTGCTTGGGATCATGGTGCTGTTTAGTTGGATGAGTCTGGTGGGCATTGTGCGAGCCGAGTTCTTGCGTTGTCGTAACTTTGATTATGTTCGAGCAGCACAGGCAATGGGGGTTGATGATAAACGCATAATGCTGCGTCACATGTTACCCAATGCGATGGTGGCGTCGTTAACCATGATGCCGTTCATTCTTTCTGGTTCGGTCACCACATTAACGTCGTTAGATTTCTTAGGCTTTGGTCTTCCTGCTGGCTCACCTTCGCTAGGTGAACTTTTGGCGCAAGGTAAAGCGAACTTACAAGCGCCTTGGCTTGGCATTTCTGCTTTCGTCGTGCTTTCGCTGATGCTTACGTTACTCGTCTTCGTTGGTGAAGCGGTGCGTGATGCCTTCGACCCACACCAACAGAAGTAAGGATAACCGATGACTTCAAATACAGTTCCTACTTCAAGATCAGCAACAGAGCATGCCAACACATCTCCCGTTCTAACCATTGATAAATTGTCGGTAGGGTTTGGACGTAAAGACTCGATAGAACAAGTGACCCATGATGTCTCACTAGAGATATACAAGGGCGAGACGTTAGCGCTCGTCGGAGAGAGTGGTTCTGGTAAATCGGTCACAGCCAACTCGGTATTAAAACTGCTGCCGAAAGGCTCATCGCACTACTTAAGCGGTAAGATTAACTTCTCGGGTAACGATATTTTGAGTTGCTCTGAACGGCAGCTTCGTGGAATTCGTGGTGGTCGCATTGGTATGATCTTCCAAGAGCCAATGGTATCACTCAATCCGCTGCATCGAATTGGCAAGCAGTTGGTTGAAACCCTAGCGATTCACCGTGGTATGCGAACCAATAAAGCTCAAGCTTTGGCTATTGAATGGTTGTCTAAAGTGGGTATTCGTAACCCTGAGCAAAAAATATCGGCTTACCCGCATGAGCTATCGGGTGGAGAGCGACAGCGGGTGATGATAGCGATGGCACTGATTAATGAGCCAGAGCTGCTTATCGCCGATGAGCCGACCACTGCATTGGATGTATCAGTACAAGCGCAAATCTTGGATTTATTGAAAGATCTGCAACAAGAACTCGGCATGGCAATGCTTTTCATTACTCATGATCTGAGTATCGTGCGTAAGATTGCCGACAGAGTCGCGGTGATGAAAGACGGACGTTTGGTTGAAAGTAACGATTGCCAAACGTTGTTTCATGAGCCTACTCATCCTTACACGCAAAAGCTTATTAACTCTGACCCGAAAGGTTTACCTGTTCCGGTTTCTTCGGAAAGTGAACCGTTGCTTGAGGTTGATCAGCTACGAGTCTGGTTCCCGATCACTGGTGGGTTATTTAAACGCACCATTTCCCATGTGAAAGCGGTGACGGATATGCAGTTTACTCTAAAGCGAGGACACTCAATCGGGTTAGTGGGGGAGAGCGGATCTGGAAAATCGACTACCGGTATGGCGATATTAAAACTGGTGGAAAGTGAAGGTTCGATTACCTACCAAAGCGAACAACTACAAAACTTAAACCGCCAGCAGATGCTGCCATTTAGAAGCCGAATGCAGGTAGTATTTCAAGACCCGTTTTCAGCGTTAAACCCAAGAATGTCTGTTGCTCAAGTGATAGGCGAAGGTTTACTGGTTCATCAACAATTGGATGAAATCGAACTCGACCAACGTATCTGTGAGGTTATGAAAGAGGTCGACCTAGACCCTGAAACTCGCCATCGTTATCCAAACGAGTTTTCTGGCGGACAAAGGCAGCGTATCGCTATTGCACGTGCTCTGATTCTTAAGCCAGAGTTTATCCTACTCGATGAACCAACATCTTCACTCGACAGAACCGTTCAAGCTCAAGTACTGGATCTTTTGAAGTCACTTCAAGAAAAGTACGGTTTGACCTATTTGTTTATTAGCCATGATTTGAATGTCGTCAAATCCTTGTGTCATTACACCATAGTGATGAAAGCGGGCGAGGTGATAGAGAAGGGTGACACTGAGACTTTGTTTGGTGATCCGCAGCATGAATACACCAAGCAACTTGTGAGTTTATCGAATGTGGATGGGGCGTTGTAGCGCAGTTTTAGTGACGAAAACAGATAGTGCTTGATGAATTCAACATGGTCATTTACTTGTTTTAAGATTACACTGCGGCCAATATTCCAGAAGTACATAGTTAGGTAGAGGTCACCATGGACCAAGAACATTACGAAGACGCTGATTACGAAGGCCAAGAGCTGGGCGAAGAAGGCGAAGAGATTGAAATTGAAGCAATTGGTATTGATGTTTCATCACAGCCAATCGAGCTCTACAAAGTGTTTAAAATTGCTAACCTAGTGAGTGGTGGTGGTGAAGCTAAGCACATCATCTCTGAAGGCTACGTAGCGGTAAATGGTGAGCTAGAAACCCGTAAGCGTCGTAAAATGTACGATGGCGACTTCTTTGAATTCAACCAAGAATACTATGTAGTGGTGTGTGATCAGCCAGTACAAGAAGAATTAGAAAAGCCGAAAAAGAAAGAAGCGCCAAAAAAAGAGAACAAGGCGAAGAAAGGCCAGTCTAAAAAGGATTCTAAGAAGAAAGAATCTAAGAAAAGCAAAGCAGAAATGCTAAGCGCCAAGGCTGAACCAAAGAAAGAGAAAAAAGAGAAGAAACCGAAAAAGAAAGCGGACACGCCAAAGCCAACACGTGATGACAAAAGCGGCCGTAATTCGATTGAATTCTTCTAACATTATTCTTGTAAGACGTTAAGTAGATATCAAAAGGCTCACTATTTAGTGAGCCTTTTTTGTTGTAGCTAGCTTAATTTGAGGATAACTCTAACTGGTTTGTTCGACTTCATTTGACGTCTTAGAACGCTTGAATGAGTAAATCATATAACCAATGATACTTGCCGCAACAATAACAGAGCAGACTCGGATAAAGTTAATCAACATTGGTCCGTTCTCAATGAACTCGTTAATCCCCCAAAGTAGAACGAGTGAGAATACAAACATGACGAGTAGTCCCCAACAAGGTGCATCGATTTTACCCGGAACAACATACCACCCATCTTCTTTGATCGGTTTGTTCAGGCGTACATACCGGCGTTTTTCAAGGTAGTTGTCATCATTTGCTTACTTATTAAGCAGCTTCTCTTTCTGGGTTTAGGTGTACTTC
>NZ_CANLBV010000120.1 GCF_947488985.1 uncultured Vibrio sp. | reverse complement strand
TCAGTGTAATTATCATAGTTCGTAGCATGATCCTGATTTTACTAAAAATCAAGCACCTTCAATGATCACGGGTATAACAATAAACTAAGCACATTAGACATAGTTAAGCTTTTATATCCACTTAAATAAAGGACAAATTAGTAAGGTGTCTGCCCCTGTCGATAATGCTGTATTGCTAAACGCCAATATATTGAAGCTTATCTTTCTGCCAATCGATGGTCAGCGTATGTGCGACCAATTTCTCTTTCGTCGCTTTAGGAAGTTGTTTGATCGCGTATTCCGTTTTCAACGCTTTGCTTTTTGACTCAACATCAAAGTGCCAAACAAGCTCCAGAGGGCCTTTACCTTTAAGCGCCTTTGCACCCTTGCCTTGTTGGTGTTGCTCAAATCGACGCTGCAAATTATTCGTTACGCCACAATAGAGTGCATTGTGGCGATTGCGGATCAAGTAGACCACCCAATCCGCAGTGTTGTCAGACTGAGGCATTTATAGCAGTGACTCTACCAATGCTTTAAGCTCGGCGACCTCAGTACGTAGACTGGCAACTTCTGACTCGAGCTCTTCAAGTTTTTCGCTATTGATAGATGGCATAGTAGGTGTCGTAGATACAGATGCCGTAGCAAACGCTTCAACATCGACCTCTCCACTCAGTAAATGCTGATAGCGTGACTCACGCTTGCCAGCTTCGCGCGGTAGCTTCACCACCAAGGCACCAGCCGCTCTTACGGCTAGTTTCTCAAGCGTAGATTCGACCTCTTTCACATCATTGAAACTCGCTAAGCGTCCCGTTCGCGTGCGCAGCTCACCCGGAGTTTGCGCGCCGCGCAGCAGCATACAGCAGATAATGGCACGCTCTTGCTCAGTAAATTGCAGATCGCCAAATTCAGTATTGCAAAAACGATGTTGATACTTATTTACGCGGCTATTGAAGCTGCTTTCATCACTCACTAAACGTCGGCTAATTAAGCCATCAACCGTATCCAAAACCTCTGCTTCAGACAGCGATAATACCGGATCACGATTACTTTTTTGATTGCACGCCGTCGTTAAGCTATTTAGCGTCAACGGGTAGTGATCCGGGGTGGTCACTTCTTTCTCTATCAAACAGCCAATGATTCTCGCTTCAATTGGGGAAAGTACTGTATTCATCATTGTTCCTTTTTATTATTTTATTCATTCCATCTCAACACTTCACAATGCAGTCACTGATGACTAGTGCTCAGACAAAATAGGGACTCTTTTCTTTCTGCCTTGTTCATCAACCATCATGATCTTAGAACGGTTCAGCTCAATTTCCACGATTTCCAGATACGTACGCTCTTTAACATACGCTTCGCGAAGCTTATTTTGTTCGACTGAAGGTTCCATCACGCTCTTGATTGGTGCTTCAGTTTTCAATTGTTGTTGGTTCATTTCACATTTCATATCAATGCAGTATCTAGATTGGATACTAACGTGAATGATTAGATAAAAACAATCGCATAAAAGCGAGAGTGCTCATTAATTGTACAAGCTTACTTTTGCTTTGATCTAAAGACTGTTACATAAGCAATTGATATGCTTTAATCAGAACCAGACAACGTATTTGACGAATAGGAAAAGGAATCTATGAGCAGCGTATTAGAAATTGTTAGCCAAGCACGACGTAAGAACAAACTTAAACGTGAACTGTTAGACAACGAAAAGAAAGTTCGTGATAACCGTAAGCGTGTCGACCTTCTTGATAACTTACTTGATTACATCAAGCCAGAGATGACTCACGATGAAATCCTAAGCATTATCAAAAATATGAAAGCTGACTACGAAGACCGTGTTGACGATCACATCATCAAGAGTGCAGAGATCTCTAAAGCTCGCCGTGACATCAGTCGCCGAATTCGTGAGCTGACAGAAGAAGACAAGCAAACCCAAGGTAAGAAATAATCTCACCTGCGATTTTACTTGTAATAATGTTAGTAACCCACTCTTTGCAGTGGGTTTTTTTGTACCTAAATTCTAGCGTCTATACTTAATCAAACAGGCTAACCACTGAATCAAACGTGAATAAAGACTAGCTCCAACGTCAGTAAATCAACATAAATATCGAAGCGAACGTAAGCAATGGAGTCTCCTTATGTACTCAAGTATCCTGATTACCTTAGCGCTATCCACATCTCATCCCTACCCCGAAGAGTTTGAAAAACTGTATACCGAAGAAACAGAAATCACTTACGAAGACCTCGTGGTGGACGTTCATGGTTACAAGGTTCCTACTCGCGCCGCATTTCGAGGCTGGGCACTTCTAAATAACGCAGCAGACCAAGTCAAAGAGATTGGACAACAGCTCAAAGAAGCAGGTGTCACGCAAAGCATGCCTTTACACCTTGTACTACTGCAAGGAACAGACTGGGCTATGAGCAACGCGATCTTGTTTACCCTCCCCAATAAGAATCATGTACCTAACATGATCAACACCTTAAAATACATTCAACAGTATATTGAGCCAGAAATTGGCGTTGTTATCCCTGTATCAGGTGAACGTTCTCAGCTCTACAATCAACAGGCTGGCGGTGCACTTCAGAGTAAACATTTGGAATTTTGTGCCTTAGACCTTGTTCCCGCAAACGGTATTTCTCGACAAGACCTGCACGTTAAACTCAAAAAAATTCATGCCAAGTTCGGACAAAAGCATAATGTTGGGCTGGGTCTTTACTCTGGTGTTCGATTCCACATCGACACTTGTGGCTTCAGGCAGTGGTAAGGAATGTCAAAAGCTCAGTCATGGGCTAACTAAACAATATCGAGGCTGCTAAAAAGGTCGTATAACTGGTGGGATTTATAAGGTTTAGGCAAATAAGCGTTCATGCCCGCTTCAAAACAATCTTTGATGTCTTCTTCTAGCACACTGGCGGTTAAAGCAATAATCGGTAGCGGTGTAACTTGTTGCTCGGATTCCCACTGTCTAATTGCACGAGTTGCTGTCATCCCGTCCATAACAGGCATCATACAGTCCATTAATATGGCGTCAAACTTGGCGCCTTGAGTAATCACATCAACCGCTTCCTGCCCGTTACTGGCAATAAAATATTCATACCCTGCTTTCTCTAGAAAGAAACTCGCAATTTTTTGATTCATAAGATTATCTTCAACAATCAAAATACGGCGGTTTAGAGAACGAGTTTCCTCAACCTCAGCCTTCGACTGGGGTTCTTGCTCTTCATCGAGATCAAGAGACTGTAGGCTCTTTAAAAACCGTTTTCCTAAAAATGGCAGAGTGTGAGTGGAGTGTACTGCCTCTGTAATGAAATTGGTTTTGAATAGATGGTGCTGGCAAACAATCACCCTAGACAGTGGGTATACCTCTTTGAGCGTCGCGAGATCCTTGTCCATTGAATGGTGAAGAGTATGGCAATACAGTATAAAATCGCTTTCTGTTAGATCCTTGTCTAAGTTGGAGACCGAAGAAACCACATTCGCACCAATATTTAAACGCTGGCACTCCTTAACCAACTGATCTAAATAATTGAATGAATTAGAGACAATAGTCGTCTGCTTGAGACGCTCAAAGGTCTGAACATCCCCCTCGACTGTATCGACATATAAGCAAAAAGAGAAGGTTGAACCTTTGCCTTTCACAGACTGCGCACTGATATAGCCCCCCATTAGATCGACCAGCTGTCGACAAATTGCTAGCCCTAACCCAGTTCCACCAAATTGGCGTGTAATACTGCCATCTTCTTGAGTAAAAGGTTCAAAAATAGATTCCAGCTTCTCAGGCTCAATTCCAACCCCAGAATCAGACACCGAACACTCTAGTTTACCTTTACCGAGCGACATCGGCATATAAATGACATCTGTGGTGATTGTGCCTTGTGAAGTAAACTTAATCGCATTCGACAACAAATTCGTCAGTACCTGCCTCAAACGGTACTCATCAAAAAACAGTTGCGCTGGGGTTTGAGCATCGATATTAATGTCGAGTTCAATATCTTTACTTATTGCTTTAGATAAAATCACGCTCACCGAGTCATACACCACTTCTCTTAAATCAGCGTTGTGTGGCGACAGTGTCAAGTTACCTGACTCTATTTTGGACAGATCGAGAATATCATTCAATAGTACCAATAAAGCGTGCGAGGAAGACTCTATGTCTCGGAGCACTTCTTGTTGGTTAGCATTTAAATGACTTTGAGACAAAATCTCTGACATACCGATAATGCCATTCAGAGGGGTACGTATCTCATGTGACATATTCGCCAAAAATGCACTTTTCGCTTTATTTGCTGAAATAGCGTCTTCTTTTGCTTCAATCAGGTCTCGATTGTGCTGCTGGTTAATTTCCATGACTCGGTTCAAGGTCTCTACAAATTCAGTCAGTTCATCCTTCCCTTCGACTTGGATGACCTTGTGACGATGACTGTGATCAGTATATTCAGACACCCCCTTTAAAATAAGGGATAGATTTCTATTTAACCGCTGAGACGTCGCGATACCAAGCCACAGCACAGCGACAGATCCTCCAAAGAACAGCAGTGCTAAGATCAGGGTTTGTCTTTTGAGCTGCGAGATATTGCTGTGAACTTCAGACTGAAATTGTTTGGCATGATCACTGATGACTTTACCAGTAATCTGTTGCTTTAATTCTAAGCCTTTAATATGGTTATATATTTCAGGGGAAGTAAGGTCTCCCTTAGAAAATCGTGACGTGAAATTATCCGAAACGGCTTTATTTGCAAAAGTGTTTGTCAATACTTCAGTGTCTTTGGAGCGGCTGCTCAATCGAGTAAACTCATCGAACAAATATTGCTGTCTTTCTAAGGCCCCAACATAATCTACAAGATATTGATTGTTCAGCTCTGGAGAGCGGTATAGAAGGTGAATTAACCATGCTTCTCTCTGAATCCAGAATTCGTAGCTCGTTAGGTCGACCAACCCCTCACCCGCTTGATTAAGCTTTGTATCCAGCAAGATAACCCGATATTCGGCAAGAGCCATCAACATATCTTTCAATGCATAAAAGACCTGCTCCGTCGATTGTCGACTATTGCTGCTTTGCGTAGCGCTTAATAGACTCGCCAACACACTCTTCAGCCCCGCTAATTTAGGCTCAATATTCCAATTAATGCCCGATTTTTGCAGTCTTACCTCATGTTGGGCTAGTAGGCTCAATTCTACTTGGAGATTGATCAACAACTGCTCTTTTTCAGAGGCGTTATTAGGCATAACAAGCCATCGGGAAGCATCATTTGAGATGGTGCTAAAAGATTGAAGTGCTTCTACCTTAATCAGTGCAGTTTCAAGGTGAGCTATCTTCTCATCGTTCTTCAGCACTTCATTAACCGTAAACCCAAACAGAATGAATACAGAAATCGTGGAAAGAAAAATAAGACGCCATCTAATTGATACATTTGTCATTTCTATAACTACTCCCTTCCAGAAAGTAATCTTTACCTAGCCTCAGATAAGAATAGGACATTAATAGGAATCTTGTTCAATATTAGATAGGGATAACTATCCCCTTAGACCAAAGGACAAGTTGGAATCAGCCTAGATTCTCAAGCAAGTCAAACCATTACTGAATCCATCGCTCCAACTTTAAGTTCGTTATACCATTCAAAATGGTGGAGAAGTTATCCTCTTTGGTAAAGCCCTAGTCAACTCAACACGCGTCATAAACCCCACATTTTAATCACCTAGCACGAAGAACAAGATCAAGTCTCCAACCATGATGAGATTTTAAATGGAAAAACGGCACACCAATCAAGAATGGCAAATGCTTATCGAACAATCTAAATCGAGTTCACTGTCGACACTCGCGTTTTGTATGCTCAATGAACTTAACCCATCAACGTTCTATGCCAAGCGCCAGCAACTCAATAAAGCTGACGTATATCTAGGCTTTGTCCGAACTACAAACGATGGTAAAAACGCTGATGTCGTTGAAAAGCGAGTGGAAACAATAGCGCCAATCGCTATATCGATGCACTCCTACCTTGTAACTTCAAACATTAGCAAGCTCGCCCCGTGGGTTCATAGGGCGCATACAACGCAACGGCTATCGACTGCAGATAACATTCCAAATGCACATACCTCAAGAATAATACTCACTAAAAATATTTAATGACGTTCATGTTTCGTTCAGAATGAAGGCGATAAAGTAGCAACATAGAAAAAGAGGAATAAATATGAAAAATATACTGGTTACGATTGTTGCATTGTTTACTGGCCTTTTGGCGCTATTCACAAGCTTGGTCCTTGCTATTCCTTTAGCGATTGCAGCTTTAATTACCGGCAAGCGCATTCAGAATCAAATGAAAAAACAAGGGTTCACCACTCATATGACCCCTCGCCAATCATCAACCCGTGAAGCAGGTGTGATTGAAGGTGAGTACGAAGACCTTTCAAGTAATAAGTAGCTGTTAACAGGTAATAAATAGTTGCTAACAAGGATAAGTAGCCCGTAATCTTAACGAGCTACAGACGTAATGGGCCTATTGCTGGACATCAAAGCAATGATACCAATCGTAGTAAATAACTGGTCAACCTAGCTTGTAAAAAGGCTCACTAGATAATGCCTAGTGAGCCTTTTATAAAGATAGTGTTTCTTGTATGAGCCGCGCTTATGGCTAAATCGACCATACCACTCGAATCGCAAGTAAGATCAAAACCACACCTGAAAGTCGATCAATGAGCTGCGCTTTCGATCGGATTCGATCAACGATCAGCGGGCTAGAGAGCACGATAGTAATAAAGGTGTACCACAGGCCATCAACAATCACTGGCGTTGAAACAATAATGACTTGGTTCGCAAGTTCGTTACCCAGCGCGATAAATTGGCTAAACAGTGCTATGAAGAACAGCGCGATCTTTGGGCTCAAGATCGAGACTAAGAAAGCTTCACGAGCCGACTGCATGTAGCTCATTTTTTCGCCCGCTTCTAATTTCGCAGCCACACCGCCTTTCGACCGTAATGCGTTCATACCCAAATAAAATAAGTATACAGCCCCTGCAAGACTGATCCCTTTAAAAAGCATCGGAGATTGTTCAAGCACCACCGCTAAACCTACAATGCTCGCAAACGCGTAAATACCGATGCCAATCGAGTGCGACCAAGCCGCAACAAGCCCGTTCACACGCCCCCCTGCTAGGCTATGCTTAGCAATCATCGCTAAGCTTGGGCCAGGAGACATCGCACCCAGTAAGCAAACCGCTAATAAAGAAAACCAGATTGTTATTGTCATCATTCCGTTCCTAGTAATACATTGCGCTCAGCTGAACGCACTACACTTTATACTTGATAGCACTTACCCTAATTCGCAAATGGTATTATTTGAAATCAAAGATTATCATTGTGAGTATGACTGAAGATCATAACCATATTTCAAGTCATACTTATGTTGTAACTCGACTTTTGCATAGCTTGGAATACTTTTTCTCGTGCCCACTTATGAGCAGAATCATTGTCATACTTAGGGTGCCACATCAACCAATAGGTGTGCATTTGTGTATCAAACGGCAGAGGAAAGTAAGTCACATCAAGGTGTCGCCTCAGATTGTAGGCGATATGCTCTGGCACAATCATCAAATAGTCATCTTGCATTAACACGGTTCCCGCCGCTGAAAAAAATGGAACCTGAAGCGCCACCCTACGCTTAAACCCTTGTTTCTTTAAAGCGATATCCGCGTAACTGTCTTTATCCCCCCCTCCCGTGACTTTGATGTGTGGGTAGTGGACGATATCTTGAGCACACTGCATCGATTGTTGTGCTAATGGATGAGACTTACGCATCAAACACACTGGTTTGTCTTCACCAAGCTTGATACTCGACACATGCTCAGGCTTTTGAGGAAGCATACTGGAAGCTAAATGAATACCGGATTCGTTCAACGCTTCAAGGTAGTTTGGCTGCCATAATCGGTAAGCCAAGTTAATGTTTGGGGCTTCGGCAGATACCTCTGCGACGATCACAGGGAAGATATACTGAGCGACATAGTCACTCGAAGACAGCACCAATTCACCTTGCCAGTCCTGCGGTTCAAAGGGTTTATCATCTAGCAAGTGGTCAAACTCGCCAAGCAGATCATCAAGCTTGCTTTTAAGTAACAGGGCGCGGTTGGTTGGTACCAGTTTATTGCCATCACGGACTAGCAAAGGGTCACCACACAAATCTCGCAGCTGAGCCAGTTGGCGACTCACGGCAGATTGCGTGATATGCAGCCGCTGAGCAGCTCGGCTGACATGGCACTCTTCTAGAAGCACATGCAGCGAACGCAGTAAATTGAGATTGATATTACCTAGCATGGACAACCTTAAGCGAATAACGATAGTGAGATTTCAAAAGCAAAGCTGCAGCCACACAAAGGGGCGATTTATGTGTCGAGTCTGACACCGTTTCACCCAGACAACAGCTAACACTTTCACGCTTAATTAGAGTAATGCCTTTGAATGATGATGTCTTGCGACATTTCTCTATACTCGTTCAACTTGAAGATGCAGGCTTGAAAACTTGAAAGTTATCATTAATTCGAGATGCCAAAGAGCGGTTTTGTTGCTTAATTCAGATAGAAGACATGCCTAGTCCATAGTTGCCTAATTCTTAAACAATGCACTGAGTTTCAGGCATACCTAGGCTAGTAAGTTTATTTAACGCTTTG
>NZ_CANLBV010000119.1 GCF_947488985.1 uncultured Vibrio sp. | reverse complement strand
TTGGGTATGTAAGCCCAGTTAACTTTGAAAAACAATATGTCGCTTAATACGGTGTCCAGTCTGACTGGAGCAGATCACCATGCTTACTACGCGTTTTGGTGCGATCATTTCAAATTGGCTAAAGCTCGCGCAAAGTTGTTCTTTAAATTCACTAATAGGATCAAAAGCTATCATACTAATAGGAAGCGCTTTATTACCACAAACTCGGGAAAGCGCCATCGTCCGGCCTTTGCTATCTTCAAACTCATGCCACAAGTTTCGCCACCACCCTACGTATTTTTGACCGGATAACTTTGTTTTGGTATCACAAGCACCAACCACATAAAAGATCGATGTTCCCTCAGCTTTCACGTACTTTGAGTATTGAGTGATACAGGCTCCGCGAAAAAACATTTCATGCGTTAAGCAGTGCCTATTTCTGCCATGGCCAAGCTTAGACAGCACCAAAAAATGACAATGCGCGATAAGAACCGGTAGCGCAGCACGGTAGTTTTTATTTTTAAGCAGCGTTTTTCCATAATAGATTCGGTCAAACTGTGTGCGTTTCAAAAAGACGTTTTCTCGATGCTCGGCTTGCACTATCGCTCGGTTTCCTTCATCAACAATTTCTTCGCCTAGCTCAGGAATATCCCACTGATAACACCCCGACTTAGGTAGAATGAAGGGTATAAACGTAGAACTGATATGAAGAATACGGCCGCTCGCTATATCACTGCTGACCAAAAACCAGAGGAAGTTAGCTTGCCCCTTATATGGAACTTTAAGGTAAGTAGTTGCGACATCCTCAGCGATGGCAAGGTTATGCATTTCAGCAAGGCTTATCGTTTCTAATGATTCAAAGCTGCGGTCAATTTGTACGGCAGACAGTTTGAGATCGGTCTCTGGAGCTATTGAGGTTTTTGATGACATCCAATGTTTTAGTGCTTCAAACCGGCTTAATGCATGGTCTGAGTAACTAACCCCAGTAAATGTTTTTCCACAATGGTTGCAACGATGACGCTGAGAGCCCGCCGCGCTATGCCCAAACTTTTTTACGTTCTCTGAGCGACAACAAGGACACCATTGACCAGTGGCTAATCCAACGCGTGATAGCCAATAATCCGCGATTAAATTGAAGCTCTCATTGTCCAACATTGGGGGATTGGCCCCGCACTTTTTGCAATGTACAGCAGCAAATCCAAGTTCAGTACTGTTGTAAACATAATCTGGGGAATTCGCTAGCCCAAGATTTGAGCATTGGCTGCTCTTGCAAACGTTTAAATCGAACATGACAGCAACATATCTTGTAAATTATTCATTGTAGCCACATCCAAGCCGCTCAAATGTGATTTGACTCACACTATATTGCCTATTGATTGCCTATTGTCGCCCGGTTTATAAATCACTAAGTAGAGCCCTATGAAAAAGACCCTTTTATCTACGCTGATTTTTGTTTGTGCATCTCCGTTACAAGCTAAAGATCTAACCATTCTCTATACCAATGATCTGCACGCCAAACACCAACCTTATATCGCTCAATATGTTGACGAAAAGAATGAAATCGGTGGCTTTGCGAATATTGCGTCATACGTTGAAAGTGAAAGAAAAGTAAGCCCTTCTGCACTTTTCTTAGATGCGGGGGATTATTTCGCTGGTTCAACTGTCGATTCATTAACGGACGGTGAGGCGACGATCGATATAATGAACCATATGGGTTACGACGCCGTCTCTGTTGGTAATCATGAGTTTGATTATGGCTGGGATAATATGCTAGTTCGCTTTTCAAAAGCCGAATTTGACATATTACTGGGCAACGTCTTCTTTGAAGATACAGAAACGTTAGTGTGGAAAAACCCTTATCAAATCATTGAAAAAGATGGCGTTAAATTCGGGGTCATCGGCATCCATGGGGAATTTGCATTTGATGATACTGTCTCTCACGAAATGCGACAAAATATTGAAGCAAGAGATGAGGCTTTTTATACCCAGAAGTATATTGACCAACTAAAGCCTCAAGTTGATGTTGTTATTTTATTGGTACATGAAGGCACACCTGCTCGACAATCCAGCTTTGGCGCTTCTGATGTGAAAAGAGCATTGAACAAAGACATTGAGTTAGCTAAGCAACTGTCTGGGCTTGATGTTCTCATTACAGGTCATGCTCATGTCGGCACTCCTGAGCCGATCGAGGTCAACGATACCTTGATCGTATCGACCGATGGCTACGGCATCAATGTGGGTAAACTGGTTTTAGATTTCAATGAAAAAACACGAACAATATCTGGCTATAACTTTGAGTTAAACACCATTTACGACAAAGATTGGGAGCGACACCCTGCAACTCAAAAAGCGGTTGATAAGTGGTCTGACGTTATCGAAGAAGCAACATCAGAAGTGATAGCAACAACGGACGAACTTCTAACTCGATCTTATGGTGAATCTTCTAGGCTAGGTAACCTTGCGGCCGATGCGATTTTAGCTCGATTCCCAGATTCAGTTGCTGCATTTACCAATAGCGGTGGTATCCGAGAAGATATTGCCGCAGGTGATATTACGCTTGGCGACGTTATCAATAGTTTCCCGTTCCCAAATTACCCGGCAGAAATGACGTTAACGGGTGAGCAACTGTATTCGCTATTGGAGCACGCAGCAGGCCTAACCAATGGCGTGATGCAATCTTCATCAAGTGTTTACTATGAATACAACTCATCACTACCCGTTGGCGAACGTATCGTTACGGCGACCATTAATGGTGAGCCGATTGTAAATAGTCAGTCCTATCGTATTGCGACCAACAATTTCTTTGCGGACGGCGGCGATGGGTTTAAAGCATTCGCATCAGGCAAAGATCGCGTTAATATTCCAAATGAATATCTATACACCACCGTCTCTGATTATTTAAAGACGAACAATGCCTTAGATAACATAAATGAAGTACGAATCGTCGACTCTAGTAACAAATAACCCCTTCATTTAATTCGATATTTAATAAAATTTGTTCATGCAATGCACGCATGAACAAATTTTTCAGTCATCACATATCGCTGTGTCATTAGACGTTAAATTCTAACGTGTCGCCATTTTCAGGGATCAGTATTTTCTCTAGTAAACCACTGTTCGCGATAGAATCTTTCAAAATAGAACGACTCACATCGCAATGGTTAAGCGCATCCATATGGTTTGTGATGACCTGATTAGGCAACAGACGAATAAACTCCATCACCTCATCGGTTGACATCAGTAACGGTTGACCAACATCCATCTGTGCGCGCGCCGCCGCGACCACGTTAATATCAGGCTTAAACTCATTCAATGCGCGTTTTATATCGTCTGTCAGAACGGTATCACCACTGATGAAAAAGCCTCTTATGGCTGTACTGTTGGCGAGTGGCTGCTCAATCAACGTTTGGTGCTAGCCAACGTCTATTAGAAAATACTCCGGTGTTTATTTCTCAAGTGGCTGAACAGGCAGGCTTTAAATCGGAGAGTGTGTTTCGCAAGTACTTCAAGTCCGCTTTCGATGTCGCCCCCCACCTACAAGCCGTCAAAGCACACCTTAATTGGCAGGATTGCGTACGTCATAAGGAATTTATTGAGATGAGGTCTAACGGTTAATATTTATGTCACCAACAAAGAGGAGGGGTAAGCAAACAACCACTCTTCGATTACTCATTTGCTAAAGGTAAATAGAATGACTAACTATAAAATTATTGACCAAGAAGTGGCGGCTCTCTCTGAAGTCATTTGTAACATGGCTTCAGATGTGTGGGAGTTTGCTGAACTCAGCTATGAAGAGTTTCAAAGCTCAGCATTACAAAGCGGGGTAATGGAGCAAAACGGATTCAATATTGAACAGAGAAATATCGCAGACTTAGCGACATCTTGGGTTGCTAGCTGGGGCAATGGATCTCCAGTTATTGGATACTTAGTTGAATTCGATGCATTACCAGATCTGGGCAATGACACCGTTCCCTATAAAGCACCGGCTAAGTCTGGCAATACCAATGGTCACGGTTGTGGTCACAACTTAATTGGTTCATCTTCCATTGGTGCGGCAATCGCCCTCAAAAACCACATGGAAAAAGAAAACATTCCCGGCACCATTAAAGTGTATGGCTGCCCTGCCGAAGAGTCTCTCAACGGTAAAAATTACATGGCCGCGACGGGCGTATTTGATGAGCTAGACATTTGTCTACATAATCACCCAGCTATGGTCAATGCTGCGATTAACTTCCACTCTACCGCCTCAATCGATCTGATTTTTGAATGGCATGGCACCTCAGCACACGCGGGTACAGCGCCATGGGAAGGACGCAGCGCGCTGCACGGAGCCGAAGTTTTTATTGTTGCGGCAAATATGATGCGTGAACAATTAGAGCCTACCAGCCGTTTACATTATCAAATTTTAAACGGCGGTTCGGCAGTAAACGTCGTACCCGATTACGCAAAAGTCTTAGTAAGATATCGCGGCAAAAGTGCCGACAATGTACGCAAGCATAAAGACTGGCTGGAAGATATTGCAAAAGGCGCAGCACTCGCAACTCAAACGCGTTCTGAAATGACCAATTTGGGCGGAATTTATGACAGCTTGGCGAATGATGTATTAGCCAACTCAATCAACGAACACATGCAGCGCTACTTCCCGATCGAATGGACCGAAGAAGAGCAAAATTTTGCGAAAGCCATCCAACGTGAAATGGGTAAACCAGAACACGGTATGGCGGTTGATATTATGGACGTACCTCAAGGAGTGGAAGTTGGTGGCTCATCAGATGTTGGTGACATTAGCTGGAATGTACCCACAATGGGAATTATGTATGCGTCATGGCCACAATACATCCCACCACATCAATGGGGCTGTACCGCTTGCAATGGTATGAGCATCGGCCAAAAAGCGGTCATGAGTGCAGCACACGCATTGGCGGCACAAGGGTTAGAACTTATGACCTCACCCGCACTGGTTGAACAAGCAAAAGCGGAATTTATCGCCAAAAAAGGCGACCGAGAATATGTCTCGCTTAATGACACCGTCAATAACCCACGTGGCATTCTCAATGATCAACAGCTTGCGCACTACGATTGCTGTCTTCATACCGCCATGGAACAGTTTGGTGACCATAATCATGGCTAAGTGGTATTCATAGTGAGCAGAGCCGACAACGACCGATTCAAAGCTGTCGTTGTCGGCTCGTATTTGTGAAATGATCTGCTCCAGTCAGACTGGACACCGCATTAAGCGACATATTGTTTTTCAAAGTTAACTGGGCTTACATACCCAAGAGCATTGGGCCTTCTTGTTCGATTATAATCAACTCTGATATATTCAAAAAGCGCTTGGCGCTTCATGCTTGCGGCAATGGTTTTTACATCATGTTTATTACCATTGACTTCAAGTTCTTTTTGAATACACCTTGCACCATCGCCCGCCAGTTCAAAGGCTCTTATGGCTGTACTTTTGTGTCGTTTGCGATAAAGGGTATGATAGTGAGCCATTTCGCTGTTTTTGTTCGAGAACGTAGCGGAGTACCTATAATTGCCAAATGTAATCATAGTCAGGATATCGACAAAGCAAGCATGGACTGGTGCTTATATAAACACCGATATTTGGCAGAAAATGCGTTTGTAAGAATTAAAATTATCTTTATATTTCAAACAAATAAAAAGTATAGAGCAAAATTATGTCCGCATAATATCGCTGGCATTTATGTTAATGTACCTGCCAATGTATTATTGACTAAAATGCGTATAGCAAAGATCAACACGCCCTAAATAAGATACAAGTAAAAACATCTGCATGGTGAGAAAGAAGAAGATAGCAGCTTTTGATGATGAGTACTTTTAAACGCTGGAATTAAAATGCTCTAGCTGTGAAGCGAACGACTGAGAACCGTATGAATATCTAGATATATGTACCGCAAGAAACCCCTAAGTTGAAATGCGGGATGCTCATCGTCATCTGCTTCCTTGGAACATGCCCCAAGCCAACCTTCTCGTAGTAAAATTGAAATGTTTATGACAATAACGAGGCAGCCTTAGGATAAGGCTGCCTCAACGGCTTGATTTTGTTAATTTACAAAAAAACTACTTAGATCTTATCCCACGCATCAGCCCAGTACAGGCTGTCACCAGGTGCGTAGGCGTTATTACTACACCAAGCGGTATAAGGCCATGGTTTACATTGATATGAATTACCATCGACACCAGTGACAATATCACCCTCACTATAGGATTTTCCCGGTTCGTAGATTGGGTAGTCACTTGGTGGAGGAGTAGAATTGTCATTATCAGTCAAAGCTATTATGAAAGCTTGTGGCGTTAGCGCATGTTCTTTTGAACCATCGTTGAATGAACCAGTGACAGTTATTTGGTAAGTACCGACGCTGAGATCACTGGCAAATAGCTCGATTAGGTTTGAACCATTAACCATTTCGCTTTTTTCAGCAAAAATATTTGAACCTTGAGTCAGCGTCGCTTTAACTGCAACTTCTGCGCTGGTATTGACATTCATTGGGATCGAAACACTGCCATTTTCTAATTCATAGCTGTTTTCAACACCTGTCACTGCCAGGCTTGGTAATTCAATCGGTGGTTGTTCGGTATCACAGTCATCATTACCGATTTTTTCCCATGGTGTTGCCCATGATTGCTCCGCACCTGGGATATCACCTTGAGTCCACCATTTAGCTTTCCATATACCATTGTTGTAAGTGGCTTGATCACCGCCATGATAAACTTGGCTGCTATCCCAGTTACCTGAACATTCGGACTCTTTCGCGAGCACCGTGATTGTGCTGACGCTTTTCATAGAAAGATTGTGTTGATTGGTTACTTCTAGCTCAACATTGATAACTTTATTAATCTCAACCTCAGGAGCATTAAATTCAATAATAGAGCCATTGCTGCTAATTTGGAAAGGAATGTCATCAGTGATTTTCCAATCGTACTTTAGCTCACTTGGATTTTCATCTTTAACAACAGCTTGTACTCTTACTCCAGTTTTCCCGGATTCAACTTGTTGCGGTGCTGTCATAGTGATTTCTGGTGGTACAGGTTCACCATCAACAACTGTAGTAACGGTCACTGTATCCGTATCAGTTGCATTACCATCATCAGAGATCGTTAGTGAGAAAATAAAATTAGCTGGATTCGTTAGTGCTGGGAGCTGGATGTTTGTCGCAGCTTGATCTGGGGTTTGGATTTCTACAGAAATGGGGCCTGACACCTGTTGCCACTTGTAGCCCGTGATTTCTCCTGACGACTGTTCACCAGATAGACTAACGGTAACGCCATTAGTTGCATTTACACTTTGATCATTACCTGCATTTGCTTTAAGAGGTAGTTCACCAAGATCATCAATAACTTTAACATTAAAGTGCTTTTCAATACACTTAACATAATCATTTTCAGCTAATGCTGAAAGCCCTGTTTGATAGGTAACAAGGTTACATTGATTAGCCGTGGTCCATGACTGTTCCCAGTTAATCGGAACGGCACCAGAACCGGTTGTGTGGTCATTGTAACTAGGTGTCGGTTGACAACCTAATGGCTCCAGTGATGCGACGTCAACTGAAAGGTAGTTGGCATGCTCTTTAAAATACTGCATTCGATTCACTGATTGAGGGGTTTCATCGTCTTTACCACATTCGAGACCACCATTGATGATGTTAGTCGTGTGGCCAAAGCTGCGTGTAATACCTGCATCAAGGTCTGCTTGGTTAGGCTGCCATGTACCATCAATAACATGTAACATGCTTGGCTTTGGTGGCTGTGGTGTAATAAAGAACCAGATTGCACTGGCCAAGTTCATCCATGTATCAGCGACACGTTCAGGGTTATTGAGGAGAGTTTCAACATCGCCATAGATAGATTGTGAGAATGGGCCATAGTTGTAGTTATAGCTTAGCTGTTTAGCACCACGACCAAAGTAACTTTTATTCGTTCCATCTGCGAAAGTGCCACAAGGGTATGCTTCACCAGTCCAGCCATCACACTGAAGATAAGCATTACGAGTTTCCTCTGTATAACCCATTTCTCTTAGGTGATAAAGTCCTTGTCGCCATCTGGGAATTGCATTACTCGCATCGTTATAGCTGGTTTCTTGGGTGAAGTGAGCAAAAACAACGGCTAGAGAATCGCGGCAGATTTGTTCAGTATTATGCCCGTCGGTATAATCATCACAGAATGCAGGATATTTACCAACAGCTTTTAAGAAGTTCTCATAAGTATAAGCTGGGTTTCTTAGTGGGAATAAGAAGTCCCATGTTTCAGCACTAATGATACGCTCAACATTTTTTACATTGTTTGGGTTAGATGCCTTACCTGGTTCAATTTTTTCGACAAGCTCATTGTCTAAAGTACGAACAGACTTGACAAGCACTTCCATTTGTTCGCCATGTTGGGCTATTTGAGCATCTCGATCTATAATTGCTTGGCTCAAGGGGAACTCTGTTACATTTGCAACAGCACTTGCACTAAATACTGCTAATGCAATAGTGCTTATTTTTAGTTGTAAAACTTTCATTACGTAAGTAGGACTCTCTAGTTTGAAGAAGGTAGAATAATAAAGGATTACGTTGATGTGTAAAGTAATAAAATTAACATTAAAGTAATAAAACTAGGGCGTGTTGATCTTTGCTGTACATTTCGCGTTCAACAATACATCGGTAGCCACATCAACATGAATGCCAGC
>NZ_CANLBV010000118.1 GCF_947488985.1 uncultured Vibrio sp. | reverse complement strand
TACGAGACAAGGTTCACTCATTACCGCCCATGCTGGGTAAATTTTAACAGTGACAACTATCCTGCCAGAGGGGGATACTCTGCTTGCTGACCTTTGACTGTATAAAGGTGCATTTCTTTTTGTTTGCCAGTTAGCAGCAAGCTTGCTGCGCTCTCAGTGGCATAGAAAAAACTCGCTTCACCATGAGTGCTGTCGTGATCGTTAAATCACTGAACCGACGTGGCCTCCCACGCTTATTCTGTTTGCTTTGCGCCCACCCGCCTATTGCCTCTTCATCAATCCAAAAGGTTAGAGATCCACGGTTAATGAGTGATTGGTTGTATTGCTTCCAGTTGGTTGTTTTGTAACGAGGTTTAGGTATAGGGCTGCGAGAGGGAGTTAACGTAGCAGATCAGATCGTAGGTTCTGGATTTAGTTCCATTGAATTACGCAACAAAGCCCCTTGGTTGATAAAGCAAAAGCAGGGGAGTTTGAGTCAATAACGCCTGATATTTTAATGCCAGTGCTTATCCATCCGAACCAGCTAGCGAATCAAGAGCTGACTCAAAGAATCACGCAAATAGCGAACAATATTGGCGTTGAAAGGTTTGAGGCTCACGCTCAAGCGTTGGCGACTCGTCCTGACGCGAGGCCACTACTGGCCGATATCCAGGTTCCTACGTTGATCATTACAGGCAAAGATGACCTGTTATGTCCAATCGATAATCACCTGTTAATGGCAAAACACATTAGACAGGTGTCGCTTCATGTCATTCCTGACTGTGGGCACTTATCGACAATGGAGCAACCTAAGATTGTTGCGCAGCATATCCGTAGTTGGTTTGAAGCAAGTCAGCTTTGATTCTTTATAGTGAGCTGAAGAAGCCACTCTTCATGTCGAGCATGCAATATAAAGTGCAGTGCGCTTTATATTGCACTTGTCACCATGTTTACCACTACACTGGCACTGCACTTACCTAAGCACTAATAGCCATCGCTGACTTATAAGCGACTTCCTACCTGCTTCGCCACAAACTCTACAAACTTATCCCTGAGTGGGTTTTCACTCTCCCCATTCCATATTAATCCGACAGGCCAAGTGGCGTGTTTACCTTGTAACGCAATGAACTCAACCTTGGTATTGCTAATGTATAGCGCGCTGCTAGGTACTATGGTGAAGCCGATATTGGCCGATACTAACGCCAGTAGGGTAAGAATATCATCGGCTTCTTGTGTCTTGGATAGGTCGATATTATTGGCGAGACAATATTGTTGGATCTGCTTGTCTAGTCCGGGGCCACGGTGCTGAGCCAACTTTAGATAAGGCCACTTAGGTAATTCAGAGATAACCTGATCTTTGTTTGGCGCTTGCTTGAGAAGATCTTTGTGTATCGCTATTACAAGCGAATCATTGAACAGCGTTAAGCTATCTAGATTTAACGAACTGGGGATTCGATTGAAACTGATATCGAGTTCATGGCTTAACAGCTCGTCTGTTTGCTGCTTTGAGGGAGTGTCATTTAAGGTGATGTGAACGTCTGAGGACTGTTGTTTATAAGCCGCAATCAACTTAGGTGCGTCATGGTATGTAGATACACCAAAGCCGATGTTCAAATGTCCCTGAGTTCCATTCACTACGGAGCCTGAAAGCTGCTCAAATGCTTGCATTGAATGAACCAAACGTTTGGCTTCCGGTAGCAAGGTTTTGCCTGCATGCGTCAGCTCTGCGCCGTTCCTGCCACGAGAAAACAGACTCGTTCCAATATTGGATTCAAGCCGCTGAATCTTTTTGGTGAGTGCCGATTGAGTAATGTAGAGCTGCTCTGATGCCAAGCGGTAATTTCCCGATTTAGCCAACTGACAAAATGCCTTCAGTAAATCAAATTCCATTCCAAATGCTCATTGAACTAAGAATATCTTTCATTATATGGAATTGAATCGATTTTTTATACTGAGTTCATAGCAAATCAGATAAAGCGAAATTTGAGGACGAGTAATGAAAAGAGACATCAAAGTAGCGTCGGTTCAGTTTAACCATCATGCAGGCGATAAAGCGTATAACTTGTCGGTGATTGAGCGATACGTTCAACAGGCAGCGAACAATGGTGTGGAGATTATCAGCTTCCCAGAAATGTGCATCACAGGGTATTGGCATGTGTCTGCACTGTCGCGGGGGGATATTGAAGCGTTAGCGGAACCTGTGCCGAGTGGTGAATCGACTCAAAAGCTGATTGTACTAGCAGCACAATTTGGAATGAGTGTTGGCGCAGGCTTGATAGAGCGGGGTGTGGATGGCGAGTTCTACAACACTTATGTATTTGCTATGCCCAATGGCGAGGTACAAAAGCACCGTAAACTGCACACTTTCGTTAGCTCGCACATGAGCAGCGGCGACCAATACACGGTGTTCGATACACCTCATGGATGCAAAGTGGGTATCCTGATTTGCTGGGATAACAACTTGGTTGAGAACGTACGAATCACTGCGTTGAAAGGGGCTGATATATTGATTGCACCGCACCAGACGGGTGGTTGTCAATCACGCAGCCCGAACGCGATGAAGCGAATTGACCCAGATTTATGGTTTAACCGAGATGAAAACCCAGAGGTGATTCGTGCTGAAATGCAGGGTAAGAATGGGCGCGAATGGCTAATGCGTTGGTTGCCTGCAAGAGCACACGACAACGGCATGTTTGTGGTGTTCAGCAATGGTGTGGGTGTGGATATGGATGAAGTTAGAACAGGTAATGCGATGATCTTAAGCCCTTATGGGGAAATCATCACTGAGACGGACAGCGTTGATAACGACATGGTAATTGCTGAGCTAAAAGCCGAAGAGTTAGACATGTGTACCGGAAGGCGTTGGATTCGTGGTCGTAAGCCTGAGTTATATCATTCACTAACACAACTGCTAGGTCATGAGCTCGACCCACACCAAGCCCGTTTTGCAGAGAAATAATGTTGTAAGCGCCGGTGATAAAGGATGTATTAGGGCAGTTGAAAGGGAGGGGAGGGTTAAAAGAGAGGAGGATTTCTGATGTAGTCTGCCCACTTAAATCATGTTTAAGTGGGTAGACTATTTACATATTAAGCGTCAAACATCTAAGTTCTATTCTCAGTGTCTTGTGTGAGAAGAAGTCAGTTCTGATGCGCGTAACTGAGCAACGGCTTTCGCCAATTCAAGCTGAGCTTACGCAAAGTTAATGCCTATATTGCCTTGTTGATGTTCTCTAGGGCTACATATTTCGCTTTAATGAAGTGCCTTCACATTCAGGCTCAACAAACGGTTTCATTTATAAGCTACTATGCGTATCTTGATCATACCAATCACAGTAAGTAAGCGAGCAGAAATAGCGTAGAGAAAACGGTTGAAAACAAGACGATATTTTCGATAAGTAGCTATTCTACAATCAAAAATTCCAATGAAGTTATCGAGTGTTTTAACAAGCTAGGATGAACAGTTATTTACTACGATTGGTATAATTATGTGTGCCATGGGGCACCACTTTTATTCGTAACGATGACATTAGAATCAGATAAAAAGGAATGAAGCGTGCAAGCTAACTTTATTGATGGAACCATCCTGTATCGTCAGCACTATTTTGAGTTACCACTCGATTACCAAGCTAAAGATGGACAACAGATCCAAGTCTTTGCACGTGAGCTGGTGGATCTCGCAAAGGATGAGCAAGCGCTGCCGTGGTTGGTTTACTTTCAGGGCGGTCCTGGTTTTCCATCCCCACGAGCCAGTGGCGAATCCGGTTGGTTAAAGCGTGCACTACAAAACTACCGTATTTTGCTCCTTGACCAACGGGGTACAGGTAACAGTGCAGTGATTAGTCATGAAACATTGGCGCATTTATCGCCACAGCAACAAGCCGACTATTTAACGCATTTCAGAGCCGACAACATTGTTCGTGACGCTGAAGCGATTCGTGAGCAATTCGGTATTGAGCAGTGGTCAACGATTGGTCAAAGCTTCGGAGGCTTTTGCACGCTGAGTTATCTATCTTTGTTCCCACAAAGCCTACAGCGCTGTTATGTGACAGGCGGCATTCCTTCTATTGAGCGTGAGGCTGATGATGTTTATCGTGCCACCTATAAGCGAGTCGAAGATAAAAACAAAGCGTTCTTTGCCCAGTTCCCGCAAGCACAGGCCATGTGCCGCGAGATCTCAGATCATCTGTTAAACAATGATGTGAGACTGCCGAACGGTCAGCCGTTCACGGTTGAACAGTTCCAGTTGATAGGAATTAATCTTGGCGGCGGTGAAGCAAATCTACCGATGTATTTCACGTTGGAAAGTGCTTTTGTTGAAGTAAATGGTAACAAGCAGCTGAGCTATAGTTTCTTAAATCAAATGCAGCAAGAGCAGGGTTATCTAACCAACCCAATTTACGCGATCTTGCATGAGTCTATTTATTGTCAAGGAGCGGCGTCAAACTGGTCGGCGCATCGTGTTCGTCAGCAGTACTCGCATTTCAACTATCAATCGGGCGCGGAGTTCTGGTTTACCGGAGAAATGGTGTACCCATGGATGTTCGACCAACTAGAAACATTGAAGCCTCTGCGTGAGGCGGCGAATATTTTGGCTGAGAAATCAGATTGGGGTAGCTTGTACGATCCGCTGCAGTTGAGTAAAAATAATGTTCCAATGGCATGTGCGGTTTATGCTGACGATATGTACGTTGAGCTGGATTATAGCCGTGAAACGCTAGCTAATATCCCTAACTCTAAAGCATGGATTACTAACGAGTATGAACACAATGGTTTGCGGGTAGATGGAGCCAGAATTGTCGATAAGTTAATGAGTATGGTTGAAACGTTAGAGAATCTTCCGAAATAGATTGCTACACGACTTTTATCCTCTTAATGAGAACAAAGACGCTGCCTAGTGGCAGCGTTGTCAATAAAGCTAAATATTGATGACGCCAAATATTGATTAGCTGTTCCCTAAGCCTAAAATCTTGCGTGCAGAGCTAACAGCGCGTTCCAAATCTGTCAACCTACCAGCACTTGCTGGACCAAGAACTGATGAATACAAAGCCAACTGCTGCTCAAATGACAAATCTAATTGTTTATATAGATTTTGTCGGATTTGAGCGTGTTGTTGTGGCTTTGCGCTCGATAGACCTTCCAACGTGTCGTAGATGAGTGCTGTTGTTTCCATACCTGTTTCTGTCCCTAGTACATTGTTTGAAATTACACATATTATGTACTTGGTATCATTTTGGTTCTGCGATTTTGATCGCATTATATACAAGTTTGTTTCATTGTATAGTCCACTCATCATTCTTGACCGCTCATTCTTTCGATGTCGTGTAGCCAGCAGGGAGGGAGATGAGCGCAAGCATCAATACTAACTGCCAGCCCCAGAACACCATCCAAGACAGGCTTTTATTGAATATTTCACAATGGCCTGTTCGCTGGGAAATATACAAAGATATGCCCATCAAAATATTTACGACGAACCCATATATCACCCCGGATGTATGTAATGGGCGAAGTCGACCAAACTGGAAATATTGTGAGTCAAAGTTTAAGACTGGCCAATACAATTGCGCGGCGAGAATCACGCCGATGATCATCCCTACAATCGCCCACACTAAGGACGCGATGATAAAGTATTTCACAACCTTAATGCTGTAGTGCGTTGTCACTTGTTCCATAACAAGGCTCATTGCCTAAAGTTTTAAATCGCTGCCCGTGTTTGAATCGCTCACTGGACTTGAATCACTGACTTGGCTTGAAGTGTTGCCGAGCATTGAATAGAAATAGGAAATATCGCGGATGTCTTGGTCTGAAAGCGTGTCGGCTTGTTGCTGGATGAGAATCGCTATGCCACTGGTTCTTTCCCTTGTTTGGTAATCTTTTAAGGAGGATATGAGATACCCCATCTTTTGACCACGAAGGTTAGGATAGGGATCTTGTGTTGAAATGCCATCAACGCCATGGCAGGTCATGCATACTTTGGCCTTTTGCTTACCTAATTCAAATTGCTCTTGATTGACTTCAGCAGAGATAGGGAACATGACCAGTGCCATGAATAGGGGGTAATTATCGCCATGGGGTTAAAATTTTGCATATTCAAACTCATTCTCGATTCCCTTGATTATTAAATAGGTAAGCTTTCTCAATTCGATATACAGTTTAGCTAATGTAATGTAATGGATACGGTTGATTCCAGATAAAACGAGTCTTGAGCGGCTTATATTCCATTAAAGGTTATGCAGCAGCCAGAATTTTGACTACTTAGTTGCCCATCTTTATTTTGTACCGATAGATGAAAGGTGGGTAAGTAAAGGGTATGAATAGCCACACCCTTTTTGAATATTTGATGACTGTGTAATTAACTCTGGATCTAACGTTTTATTTTGGCATCAATACTGCGTCAATCACATGGATGACCCCATTGCTTGCCTTAACGTCTGGCATCACGACTTTCGCTTGGTTGATCATCACACTACCTTCATCTATTGCTACCATCACTGCTTCACCTTGCACCGTTACCGCGCTGTCAAGCTTCATCACTTCAGCAGACATTATTTTCCCTGGCACCACATGGTAGGTCAGTATTGCGACTAACTTATCTTTGTTTTCGGGCTTTAACAGCATATCGACTGTTCCATCGGGTAAGGCGGCAAATGCTTCATCTGTAGGGGCAAATACAGTGAATGGACCATCGCCTTTGAGTGTTTCAACTAAGCCTGCCGCTTCTACTGCTGCGACCAATGTGTTGAAGGAGCCATTTTTAGCCGCTACATCAACGATATCCTTCTTCATTCCGTGATGGTTCGCGTAAGCGAAGGCCGTAAAAAAAAGCGTGGCTACGAGCACTGATAGGTTTTTGGTAAATTGATTAAGCATAGTGTCTTCCTTTGAGTTTATCCGTTAATTCTAGACCTAGTACGAAAGTCCAGTCGCGATAGATCAATTTGCAGAGTCTGGATTGCTATCAATATCAAAGGCAGTTAGTCATGAAGTGTAGATGGTTGTAGTAGTGATAATAAGTGGTCAGAAATTACAAAGTAAAGACGTGAGGGCAAAAAGGAATTTTTTAGTTAAAGGTATAAAACAGAGAAGCTGGCATTGCGCCAGCTTCTATATTTTGAACGAGAGAGTAATGAACCTACTTGTTCACGTAATCTTTGAATTTCTGTTGGGTTTCAGCATCAGCTTTCTCGTACCAGAAATAAAGCATCTCTTCGGCGGTATTTGCCGTGCTCTTAGCCTCAGCCGTCTTTTCTTGGATCTTAGCTGGCTGTGTTACTGGCTCAGCAACAGCTGGCGCAGAAACAGAAATAGCAGCTGCAACAGGTACTGCTGCCGCAGTTAGTGCCGCAATGCCACCTGTCTTGTTGTACTCGATTGCTTCTTGAGGGAATTTACGACCAATCTGCATACCATCTTTAATTAACTGATCTTGTTTAACAGTGATGGTGTTTTGGTTCTCATCAACGAGGTTCCAATCTAGGTTTTTGAAGCCTGACTTCGCCTCTGACATGTTACGGAACTTAGGCATATCGAACGTCAATTCGGCGTCAGTAGCATCGAAGGTTGCAATAATCGCTTTGCTATCAACAAATTCTCGTTCGTTGCCTTTGTCAAAAGCGAGTTGATATTGAAACACGATCTGGTTTTGACCGTCTGGTAGAGTTAGTGTTTTATTAGAAGAGAAAAAACCACCGTCGAGGTCTGGCTTAGCTTCATTTACCGCTAAGATATCTACGCTAGAGGGCACTTGAATTGTCACGTCTGCCAACACATGAGGGGCGGTAAGAAGTGTGGAAAGCAGAGCTATAGCTTGTAATTTTTTCATAATGATACAGTCGTTTTTGGTTTGATAAATCACGATCTCATGCAGAACGAAGGATTTCAAGGAACATAGTCAATATTTTGTAAAATTCACCGAAACTTAACGTAAGACTTATTTTTAATCTAGCAACCATATGTTTGTACCTGCACAAGCGTATGTTGGGAAGTTTTTAGCAACGTTTGCTGAATATCCACTGCGCCAAGAAGCCGCGAGCTTTAGCTTGGATCAGGTTAGGTTGAAGCTTCATGAGTCTCATAACAAATAAACAGTAGTATGGGTTTATTAATTATATGAAAAGAGCTCTTAGGAGCTCTTTCTTGTGAGTATATTGATGAATGATGAGCAGTGGTGCATATGCATCACAACTATGCCTCTAGCAGCCAGTAAATAATTGTAAATTCTGGTTTTTTAAGTTTACCTTATTAAGCATAAGGGTGAATAAAAACAAGGGATGTTATGTCGATATGGTTGTGCTCACGAGTGAATGGGCTGAAACAGCAGCGAGTTGTCGTATTCTACGGGTTCTTGGCGTTACTCAGCTTCAATATGTTTGCTACAGAACACGCGTCACATGTAGCATCAGAGGTGGTGTATATCGATCCTGAGGTTACGTATACTGGCTCTGATGAATCATATATAAGTTCTGATGTTTCCTATATTGGCTCACAAGCTTGTATTGATTGTCATCGAACACAAGTCGAAGCGTGGCAGGGCTCTCATCATGATATGGCGATGAAACACGCTTCTGATGAATCGGTATTGGGCAATTTCAACGATCAAACGGTGACTCATAACGGCAAAGCTAATCAATTTTTTCGTAGGGGTGATGAGTTCTGGGTCAATATCGAAGGACCAGAAGGTCAATTCAAAGATTATAAAATTAGCTATACCTTCGCCTTTGAACCACTTCAGCAGTACATGGTCGAATTTGAAGATGGTTGTGTGCAGTTGATTCCTTTTGCTTGGGACTCCCCCCCTCTGGCAGGATAGTTGTCACTGTTAAAATTTACCCAGCATGGGCGGTAATGAGTGAACCTTGTCTCGTAT
>NZ_CANLBV010000117.1 GCF_947488985.1 uncultured Vibrio sp. | reverse complement strand
TTTACTTTTGGCGAAGCAAATTATAACTCTTTACCATGCTGTTTAAAAAATACTCACGAAAGATCAACACGCCTTAGAACCTGCTATTCTCAAGCGTTTATAAAAGGAGAAGCGAGGACAGGGAGTTGGCAAACATTATAGGCCGTTCCTTACCGTTCGAGATGTTCCCAGTAAAGGAAGGGTTCATCGACGACCAGCGCTTACTCATAATCGTATAGTTCATTTATTTTCTGATCTTGAATTAGCCACATTTCTTATCTTCGACTCATAGACAGGATCTTAAGAGCTAAGCTGTTTATTTAGATAGAAAAAAGGCTTCATTTATGATCAGATAATCGTCGCCAAACAAACCACCTATATCAACCGTGAAGCCGATGACAATTATCTCCCTACAAAAGCAGTTTAAGCAATTCTTTAATGCTGATGGCCTTCAAAAAATGGCAAAAAATACAGGGTTTATGAAACGATGTCGGGCGATATTACCCGAGTAATTAGTCATTAGCTTAGTCGCCGCTTTGAGCAAAGGGAACTGCTCCTCCATTGCCGATTTACTAAGGCAATTCAATATTGCCATCTTGAGCTGGAACACCTGCTGTTAGCGTATTCATGATATTTCCTTTTTAAAGACTGTTTTTAATAAAGTTGAGCGAACCTTGTACAGATAGGCTCTGACACAGCAAATTAAATTCTTCTTGTAGCTGCATCAAGTTACATTCTGACTGCACCGAAGCGGTAATCGAGATATGGAACTGGTCGCTATCGAGCTGAACCTTAGATTTATTGATGGTTTGCGCGCTAAGCGAATCGAGACCGATGTTTCGGTCTGCGAAGAACTGGGTAAATTGCTCGGTCAGTCCGAGTTTGTCGTCTGACTCAACGAACACCTCGACGGTGTAGGAGTTATCTATAACATCATGGGTTGAGGTTCGTTTCATGATGGTAATCAAGTCGTGCTGCTGGCCAAGCAAGGGCAAAGTGGTTTCAACGCGTGTGAGGTTATTTGCCTTTCCCGACAGTAGCATTATGAGCGTAAACTCTTCCCCAAATAGGGCAATACGACTATCAATAATGTTGCAGCCCGATTGGGTAACCAAGTTAACCACTTGATTACATATGCCTGGGCGATCGGTGCCCACTGCTGTGATTACTAGATGTTGAGTCATTAAATCACGTCTCTTTATATTCCATTGATGTATGCATGTTAGCACAGTTACTCAGAGGAATAAGTGAGAGAAAAGGGCTTTTACTCGGGCGAATTGATCTTTCGAGCTGATTTTTGCAACGAAAGGTCAACCCGTCCTAGCCACCTTGCTTTCGATGTGTAACAAATGATAAGAATATCGAAGGGATAAAAATAACTAAATGATGAGCAGTGTCCGCTTACACGATACTGACATTTGGCCTCATTCATCTGATAGATTGAACGCAAGTTAATCAAATATTTGTTAGAACGCCATTAGAAGTCGTTTTACCTCAAACATACAACAATATTTAGTGCAGTTGTTGCCAGTAAGCGGTTTTAATGTCTTGTGTTTCTTGAACCGCTTACAGTAACATGCAAAAAGAATAAATTAAGGGAGATAGACATGTTTTCAGGAAGTATCGTTGCGCTGGTTACACCATTTAATTCCGATGGTGAAGTGGATTTCGACAGCCTTAAAAAGTTGGTTGAGCACCATATTGCTGCAGGTAGTGATGGTCTGGTTGCGGTAGGCACAACAGGTGAGTCTTCAACACTCACGATTGAAGAGCATGTTAAAGTCGTCACCAAGATCGTTGAATTTGCCGATGGTCGTATACCTGTTATTGCGGGGACTGGAGCTAATGCTACGCACGAGTCGGTGCTGTTTAGTCGTTTGCTCAATGGTTCAGGCATTGCGGGTTGCCTGAGTGTGACTCCTTATTACAATAAGCCAACTCAAGAAGGCTTGTACCAGCATTACAAAGCGATTGCTGAAGTGAGTGATGTCCCACAAATTCTATATAACGTACCGGGTCGTACTGCGGTTGATTTGCTTCCTGAGACGGTTGCTCGCCTTGCCAAAATTGAAAATATCGTTGCATTAAAAGATGCGACGGGTGATCTAGACCGAGTCGCCATTCACCGTGAACTTTGTGGTGAAGACTTTATCTTATTAAGTGGTGATGACTTAACGGGCCTTGAGTTTGTTAAGCGTGGTGGCGATGGTGTGATCTCTGTAACCAACAATGTTGCCGCCGCTGATATGGCAACCATGTTCAAGCTTGCTAAAGAAGGTAAGTTTGAAGAAGCCGAAGAGATCAACAAGCGTTTGGCACCTCTACATAAGAATCTGTTTGTTGAGTCAAATCCTATTCCCGTAAAATGGGCGGTTCATAAAATGGGCCTGATCGCTGAAGGTGGCTTACGTCTACCGCTGACTGAATTGTCAGAAACAGCGCAACCCGTTGTTGCTAAAGCAATGACTGAAGCGTGCATTTACTAAAACGTATGAAGTGATGCCGAAGTGAACCTTCGGCATTTAGGAGTATAAATGAAGTATTCTCACCAGCTAGTGATTGGGTCACTGGCTGTTTTCGTTCTTACAGCATGTTCTGGTAACCCGAGTCAACGACGTCAAGCCAAAGATGATTTCGAATACTTAGCAACCCCTGAGTTTTCAGAATGGCAATTGCCTGAAGATGCTCAACCTCAGTTCTACCCGAACTTTGAGATCCCAAGTGGTGAATTCAGTGGTGGAGTTGGACGTGACGTTGATATTCGTCCTCCTCAACAGGTGCTTGAATTGATCCCGGGTGCTCGTGCTGAACGCCAAAATGGTGAAGTGACACTATGGTTGATTCGAGCAGAAGAGGCTGATCGAGTATGGCAAACCGCCGTCGATATGCTGGCTGAGCGTGGTATTGGCATTCGTGAACAGTCAGAGAATGACATCGAGACCGATTGGGTGACATGGAAATCTGAAGATGAAGAAGTTGAGATTGGCAGCCGCTACTCTCTGTCGCGTTTCCAATCGAACAACCGCCACGGTTTTAAGATTAATCTGATTGATTGGCGTGAGGGTTCTACAGAGAAGCCAGTAACGGCGACCAATAAAGAGCGTTACAACGCGTTCCTTACTAACCTAGTGATGGCGAAGTACGATGAGAATCTGCGTGCTGAAGCGACGTTGAAAGCGCAGGAATTGGTGAAACGTATCCCGATCTCAATGGGCACCGACCGTAGTGGCTTGCCTGTCATTATTGCTCGTACACCATATGATGTATTGTGGCAGCGTTTGCCGACCTTGCTACCGACAATGGGTTTTGATCTTGAAGGGCGTAACCAATCACAGGGTACAGTGGAAGCGAAATATGCAGCGCCAAGCGATAATTTCTGGGAAGAGGTGGGCCTACAGCCTATTGATTTAGCGCCAGGTTCTTATACTTTCTTGTTGGGTGATCTTGGTAACCGTACGTCAATTAACGTAACGGATTCATCAGGTAAACCGGTGGAAGAAGCGCTGCTTAAATCAATGGTGCCAGTGTTAACACACGTTGTAGATCAAACCGAACACAAAGCTGAGTAGCGAATGCTGAATAGCTAGAGCCAATAAAAAAGAGGACATTGTGTCCTCTTTTTTGTCTTAGTTAAGCAATCTGCCGTTTATCTGTGAATCAGGCTCGCCGTTTAACGATAAGACTAGCGATCTTGGCGGTCCGTGGACTTATCTTGTTGCGCTTTCTCGTGGTTTATCTTATCCAAGCTATTGAGCTTATCGAGTTCTCGCTCTCTTTTACCACGCCTCTTCCAATCCATATTAGCGGTCTGTTTGAGCGCTGCAATGTTACCCACCACAATGCTTACCACTATGATGATGATGACCCAAGGGTTTGTAAGCCATTCCCACATAAGTACTCCTAATGGCTAATATTGGCTACGAAGCGATCATAGATCTCGTCTAGCTGCTCCAGAATAATCTCATACCCTAATACTGGCTTAGATTGGATCTGCTTGCCAAGTAAAGCAGGCGATAACTGCGATAAACACGATTCGGATACTTTGCGGTGGCTAATATGCCATGGCTCGATCGCCACACCACCGAGATCTTGGCTGTACGGAAAAAAGAACCCAAACTGCGGAGCATGCTCAGATAACCATTGGTAAAACGCTTGCTGGTGGCCAGTAAGGTATTCCCATGGCTCTAACTGCAACTGTGTACCATCAGGTAAGTGGTTACGAGCAAAGACATCAAAGTCACAGCCCCAATGGTGACGACTCGCGCCGGGAAGGGCTGACCACCTCAGAATCGCCGCCAACTTCTGATGCTCCGTGAGTGTTGAAGTATCAAGAGGTTGGCTTTCTGAATCTAATATTGGAAGGTCACCAGAGAACTTACGATTCCATATCAGAGATTGCCTGTCATAGTCGCGAAAGCCACTGGCAATCTTCATTTTAAAACCGGCAAGTTGAGCTGCTTCAATCAAATGGTTTAGGTCATTTTTGACCTCACGGTGAACCAAGAAGGTTTTGCTGCCAATAAGGCTAGGTTCCAAATGAGAATCTGATTGTCCAGTAAGCTGCTCTGGTGTCATAACGTGTCTCTCAATAATTAGATGTCATGAGTCGCTGATTAAAGAACTATTTAGCGAACAGGTTCACGAGTGTTCTTTCGTACATGTCGGTGAGCTTCTCTAGATCCGCTACTTTCACGCATTCGTTAACCTTGTGAATGGTTGCATTAACAGGGCCTAGCTCTACTACTTGCCCTTTCATGCGCGCAATAAAGCGTCCGTCAGACGTACCGCCAGTCGTTAGCAGTGCAGGTTTCACATCATTGACGTGACCCACAGCATCAACAATAGCATCAAGCAACGAACCTGCGTCGGTTAAGAACGGGTCGCCATTGAATGTCCATTTTAGATCGTAGTCGAAATCATACTTGTCGAGCGTGGTTGTGATGCGCTCAACGATGATGTCGTTGCTTAACTCGGTGCTAAAACGCAGGTTAAATTGAACATTAAACTCACCTGGAATCACGTTTGATGCGCCTGTACCCGCACTCACATTTGGGATCTGGAAACTGGTTGGTGGGAAGTAATCATTCCCTTTGTCCCACTCGGTGGTTGCCAGCTCGTTGATTGCCAGCAGAGAGCTATGTACTGGGTTGTTCGCTAAGTGAGGGTAGGCTACATGACCTTGGGTCCCTTTAATCGTTAGGTCGCCAGTGATAGAGCCGCGACGGCCGTTCTTCACGACATCACCCACGAAGTCAGTACTGGATGGTTCACCGACAATACACATGTCGATGTTCTCACCACGAGCCATCAGCGCTTCAACAACACGTACGGTACCGTTAATGAAAGGGCCTTCTTCATCGGATGTGATCAGGAAACCAATTGAGCCTTTATGATCGGGATGTTTAGCAATGAAGTGTTCAACGGCAACCACCATTGAAGCCAGAGAGCCTTTCATATCTGCAGCGCCACGGCCATACAAGAAGCCATCGACAACCGTCGGTTCGAATGGCTTAGTGTTCCACTGATCGATCGGGCCTGCTGGCACAACATCAGTGTGGCCTGCAAAAGCAAACAGAGGCGCTTCAGTACCACGGCGAGCCCAAAAGTTGGTGGTATCTTCAAAGACCATCACCTCGATTTCAAAGCCGAGTGCTTTTAAGCGTTCAATCATCAGGTCTTGGCAGCCTGCGTCTTCAGGTGTAATTGATTGGCGGCTAATGAGATTTTTTGCCAGAGCCAAAGTAGGGCTATCTGTCATCCTTGAATTCCTTGTTAAATAAAATGTGTTGTCAGGTGTTGAATCGGGAAACTTCAGCACCTTGCTGTATGTTAAGTGACTAAGCAAAAAAACACTTAAGCAAAAATAGCGGCGTATTGTGCGGCCTTAAAACCAATGTACAGCTTACCGTCGACTTTTAAAATCGGGCGCTTGATCATAGCGGGCTGTTCAACAAGTAATGCCACGGCTTTTTCTTCGGTAAGTGTGTCTTTCTGTTGCTGTGAAAGCTGGCGATAAGTCGTACCACGTTTATTGAGTACAAGCTCCCAGCCTAGCTCTGAGCAGAATGCTGTGACTAACTCTTGGTTGATGCCTTGCTTGCGATAATCGTGAAATTCAAACTCGATACCTTCATTTTCAAGCCATTTCTTCGCTTTTTTGATGGTGTCGCAATTGGGGATACCAAACATAGTGATCGTCATTACTCTTCCTTTAGGTGATTTTATTTCATTGTTATGGGGTGAATCCTATCAGGAAGCGACAATTCAGACAAAATAGAGTGAGGAATATTTCATAGAGTGAAAAAAAATAGTAAGAAAATGTCACTAATGGAGAGTTATTGATCAGTCTCAACATGTTGTTGGCGAAAAAGGAAATAATTGTTTGGCACATATATAGGAGGTGTCAATGGAGTTGAGTCCTGTTTTTGCAAGGCGGCTATATTTAGCATTGTTAGTGGAAAGCCTTGATAGGCCAAATGTGCCTAAACTCATCGAAAAAACGGGTTGGCCTCGTCGTACGATTCAAGATGTACTCAAGGCGCTACCGGGGATCGGTATCGAACTTATGTTTGTTCAAGATGGGCGACGTCATAATGATGGTTATTACCAGTTATCCGACTGGGGACCCTTTGATAGTCAGTGGGTTTTAGAACGCAAAGGCGATATAGCAACAAGCCTTGGATTTAGTGCATAAGCCAGCGAAAGCTGGCTTTTTTTGATCGCCCTAACTGAGATCTTGGCAGTTAAAAAGCGAACCGGTTCGCTATTGGTTACGATTGGGATGGCATAGGTAAGCAGTACCGAGCATGGTCACAGAAGTAGTAAAGTGTTGCGGGAGCGTAAATATCACCGTATCAGCACCTAACTCAATGGCGTTGGATTTGAGTTCATTCATAGCGCCTTGAATCAAGGTGTCATTGGGGTAAAACAGGTAGCTGTACCAGTGACCTTCGCTGCCTGTTACTTCCCCTTGGTACCGGCATTGGCTGATATCGATGATACCGTGGTAATCCATTTGCACATTGTCTGCTTCACTATGAGGTCTTGATGTCGGCACTGTGCACCCTAGCAACATGCAGTTGGCAGCCAAAGCAAACCACTCCTTTTTCATACGCTTATCCTGTTACGCCATCAAATAAATCGCAAAACCTACCCAGCTCGCGATCAACAATATCCATGGTAACTTACTGTTGTGGTTGGGTGAGGTCTCAACGCTTGGTTGTACGCTGTCTTCTTGGTTGAGGGTTGTTTGCTGAATTTGCTTCTCTTTCTGTACTCGTTTTTTGGCTTTATCGGCTTGGCGATTACGCTCTTTTTGCTGCTTTTTATACAGTGCGATGCCTTTTTCGATGCCCTGAGCTATTAGCTTAGTCTGCTCTTTCGTTTGCGCTGGCTTTTGAGTCGCTTTGGCTATCTTCATGGCTTCTTGCTGAGATTCAACCGACGGTGTATTTATTTTCTTTTTCATACTGAGTTCGATGATTAAAATGGATTACCCAATAAGATAACGCAAACCTAGTGAAGTATGAATGATTTGCGTTAAAGTGTCGGTTTGAAAATAAGTGAAAGTGAGATTTGTGCGGTACTCCATAGAACAATACGACAAGCACGGCTTTTTAAAAGCCCCAATCCTATTATGGTTAGGCTGGCTGTTTCTGGCGAAAGCGTTGGTCGTTTTCATTGTGGCAGGTGCAAGCCGAGAATCGGGCACCGATATTCTTGAGACCATCTATCCTGATCATCAGATGTTTTATGTCGGGATTGGATTGAGTATCCCTAGCTTGTTATTGATGTGGTTATTTGGACTAAGAACGCCCGATAGAAAGCGCTTAAATAGAGTTGTGTCATGGGGACGTTGGGTTACCATGATGGCTATCTTGGCACAGAGCTCTCACACCCTGTATTTAATCTATTTGGATAATGGATGGTTTCGTTGGTCAAACGCTATCACTCTGTTGCTGCTGTTATGGTTAGCGCTTTATCTAACCAATAGCCATGCTGCGAGGGATTGCTTTAAAGTAGTTGAGCTAGAAGACTGATTCTCATCAAAACATTTGTCCAATTCACCATTATACTTAAAAGCTAAAAACGAAAGGATTATCTATGCTTAACAACTCAACTGAGCAGTCAAACATTCAAAGTGCTATCTTGCCGGAAGCAGGACCTTTTGCTCTTTACGTTCAACTTAAAGTGAATGCTAACGCTACTAAAGTGCTCGCCGAGCTTAAAAAGATCCCATCTTTGATCAACGAGTTAAACCAAACTCAACCAGACGCCCAGCTCACTGCATCGGTTGCTTTTTCAAAGGCTTTTTGGGATAAGTTCGAGCAAGCGGCCCCTGCTGATCTGATTGATTTCCCTGAGCTTGGTGAAGGCGATATTAGCGCACCGAGCACGCTGTCTGATGTGTTGATTCACTGCCATTCAAACCGACATGATCTGCACTTCTTTATCTTACGCAAGTTGCTCTCTGAAGTGGCGGCTGACGTTGAAGTGGTCGATGAAACCTACGGTTATCGCTATTTAGATTCTCGTGATATGACCGATTTTGTCGATGGCACTGAAAACCCGAAAGACGCACAACGAGCTGAAGTGGCGATTGTGCCAGAAGGTGAGTTCGCTGGTGGCAGCTATGTGATGGTGCAGCGTTTTGTACACAACCTGCCTGCATGGAACCGATTGAGTGTTTCAGCGCAAGAGAAAGTGGTTGGTCGTACTAAGCCTGACTCTATTGAGCTAGATGATGTCCCAGCAGCATCTCATGTTGGTCGCGTTGATATAAAAGAAGAAGGCAAGGGCCTTAAGATTGTTCGCCATAGTCTACCTTATGGCAGCGCAACGGGTGATCACGGTTTACTGTTCATTGCTTACTGTAACGTTCGCCACAATTTCGATGCGATGCTCGAGAGCATGTACGGCGTAACCGATGGCAAAACAGACCAACTGCTTCGTTTTACTCAAGCTGTGACCGGTGCTTACTACTTTGCGCCTTCCGCTGATATGCTGAGTGCATTAGTGGTCAAGTAAACCCACCATTAACAAAATTGCTAGATATTCAATTAATTAAGGGAGCCTCGGAGGTAATGCCGTTCACTTAAGGTGAGCGGCATTGTTTTTTCTAGGATATCGGCTTGGCTTTTTCTTCACGACTCTAGGGA
>NZ_CANLBV010000116.1 GCF_947488985.1 uncultured Vibrio sp. | reverse complement strand
GGATTTGAACCCTAGAACCGCTATTAACGGTTGCCGGTTTTCAAGACCGGTGCTTTCGACCACTCAGCCATCCCTCCGATGGGGCGTATAATATAAGGGTGGCTTTCGCTTGTAAATACCCTTATCAACTGACTGCTTTTTTTATGAACGTTTTTCAATAATTTTGTGCTAGATGGTTATTTGTTGAGCTTTCTATCGAATGAAGAGGCGAAGTTCTGCGGTTAAAAACCATCTTCGTAATATTAGCTATGAGTTTTGGCCTGTGTAATCAACCAATCTTCACTTTTGTTCGAAGGCTGATTTTTAGATCGAATGGGAATCCCAACGCTTTCAACTGTGCTGGAGTACAAATCCGTGCGTAATAGACGTCGTGGGGAGATTTTTGTATATACATTGACTTACCTCGTTGTTTCGAAGTAAATTCAAGTCTTATAGATACAAAAAAAGCCTTTGATAATCAAAGGCTTTTTTGGGTAAATAGTGGTGGAGGGATAGGGATTTGAACCCTAGAACCGCTATTAACGGTTGCCGGTTTTCAAGACCGGTGCTTTCGACCACTCAGCCATCCCTCCGATGCCGCGTATAATATAAGGCACAGAGGATCTTGTAAACTCTTTAATTACATAAACTTGTCTGTTTGGTTGTTTTCCAATCAATTGCAGCTATAAAAAAGAGAAGCCATTGGCTTAATGCCGATCGTTTAAGGCTCTTGAACGATCCTTGAAAGCCTCCATAATCGGTTTCAGATATGTATCTGGAGCCGATTTTTTTATGTCTGAATTTTCTTTAGAACTTCAAGCTACAGCTGAGCTTCAAATCTCCGAATCTATAGACTCATTTCGGAAAAATATTCCTGTTGAATGGATTTCAGAAGCCGTGCAACAAACAGGTCGAGCTGCAGTTAGGAAACGTCGATTTCCTGCAGAACAAGCTGTTTGGCTTGTTCTGGGTGCGTATTTCGGTGATTGCGATCGCTCGTTTCCCCCCCGTGTCAGCATAGTTGTCGTCTAGATTTTTAAGGAGATAACTATGCCAGCAAATCCAGTTCCAATTGATGTGAAAACAAAAGGTCAAACTTGGTTGTTACCACCATATAATTGGTCTCATCGAAGAATTGCTAAAGAATTAGATGTGAGTCCTTCCGTGGTATCTAAGTGGAGAAATGAACTTGTTGAAAGCGGCCTATTGTCTACAGACCCGACGTTAGAAAATACTACTACTGATTATTCAGCGGAGCAGAGATTTTTCATAGTGATTGAAACTGCAACAATGTCTGAACGCGAGTTAGCTGAATACTGTAGGTCTAAAGGGTTATTTGTCGATGACGTTAAAGCCTGGCGAGCACTATCTATCAAGGCGCAGAGCGCAACATCGACTTCAATGTCACACAAAGAAAATAAGCAACTACGTGAGGAACGCAGAAAGGTAAAAGCGTTGGAGAAGGAGTTGGCACGTAAAGAGAAAGCACTTGCTGAAACGGCTGCACTACTGGTTTTGCGGGAAAAGTTCAATGCCCTCTGGGAAACCAACGAGGAAGACTAATTCCTATCTCAGAGCGGCTTAAAATAGTCACACTTGTTGATGAAGCGGTACGTAAAGGGGCAACAAAGACAAAGGCTTGTTCCACCGTTGGGTTATCAATACGAACGTTTCAGCGTTGGACACGGAACTCTGCCGAAGTCACAAGTGATATGCGTCAGCATCCTCGGCAGCACGAGCCTCATAATAAGCTATCAGAAGCCGAAAGGCAGCAGATATTAGATATCTGCAATACACCAGAGTATGCCGATTTACCGCCGAATATCATCGTCCCGATGTTGGCTGATGAAGGCATTTACATTGCCTCAGAGTCTACATTTTATCGTGTGTTAAAAGCAAACAACCAGCTAGGTAAGCGAACTCGTGACAAAGCTGGCGCAAGCCCTTCTCGACCAAAGGTTCAAAAAGCCTGCAAACCAAATCAGGTATGGAGCTGGGATATCAGTTATCTTCCATCGAAAATACGAGGGAAGCACTATTACCTCTATTTAATAATGGATATCTTCAGTAGAAAAGTAGTAGGTGCAGAAGTGTATGATCAGGAGCTAGGCGAATATGCAGCGGAGTTACTCCAAAGAACAGCATGGCGGGAAAAGTGTGTGCAAGGCAACATTACTTTGCACTCTGACAACGGTGCTCCTATGAGAAGTTACACCATGCTTGCAAAGATGCATGACCTTGGGGTCGTAAGCTCTTACTCTAGACCAAGAGTAAGCAATGACAACCCATACTCTGAGTCGTTGTTCAAAACAATAAAGTATTGTCCTTCATGGCCAATGGATGGGTTTTCTTCTATTGAAGACGCTCGGTGTTGGGTTGGTAATTTTGTTGATTGGTATAACAATAAGCATAAACACAGTGGCATAAAGTATGTAACACCTCAGCAGAGGCATTGCGGCGAGGATAATGAAATTCTCCTACAGCGTATGCAAGTCTACCGACGTGCCCAAGCAACAAACCCAGAGCGCTGGAGTGGGAAAACTAGAGATTGGAGCTTTATTGACGAGGTGTTCTTAAATCCAGAGAACAAAGCAGCCTAATAAGTTACAAATATGTAAAAATAGCGACAACTTGCTTGAAAAACAGCGGAAGTATTGGCAAGCACGGCTGGTCTTAATTCCTGAGCCCAAAGGAGAAATAAAAGGTTTTATTACATCGCTAGAGTGCCCAGAAAAGTACCCGATTAAAGACATCGTTGAAGTTTACTGGGAGCGATGGGAAATAGAGCAAGGTTACGGCGAATTAAAGCAGAGGCAACTGAACAATCAAGCTATTTTAAGAAGCCAAAAAATTGAGGGGGTATACCAAGAGCTCTGGGGAATATTAATATCTTACAACCTTGTCAGGTTAGAAATGAAAAGAATGGCTGAGCAACATGCTGTTGAGCCATTAAGGATCAGCTTTATTAATGCGTTAAGGCTGATTACCGATGAGTTTTTGTGGTGTTCAGGACGAACTCCAGGAACTGTACCAAAGAAACTACAAAGCCTGAGAGAGAGAGTGGTAAGAGGCTCATTTTACCCAAGAAAAGAAAGAGGCAACCTTTTCCTCGGGTCGTTTTGTATAAGGCTCCTCGGTATCCATATAAGAAAGGGCCGCACGCTGTTAAGCGAGCGGCATTAAGCCATTGGCTTCCCTTTTTTAGTTGATGATCTATCAGTCATTTTTTGTATAGAAACGCTGTAGCTCGGTCAGCCCTTGCATCAATACCGGCAAGCGAGGACTCGCATTTTTTAAGCGCTGGTAATTACCATCGTACAATTTGTAGTTACCAAATTTATCTAACACGGTGGTTTGCTTGTCGGTAATCAGAGCAAGCTCACGAGAATCGCCCGCTAGAATCCATTTTCTCTGACGTTCATTAAATAGGTTTCGACCACTGCTGAAATCGGTTGGGTTGGAGGACACCCCTAGTAGATCTTGCATCAGAGTTACCGACACATCTAGGTGACTTGAGCGATGAGTGTATTCTGATGCCAGTTTACCAGGCCAGCGGATGAATAGAGGGACCTGCAACTGGTAACGGCTGTAGTTCGAGCTTGCACCCCAGCTATTGGTTTTGGTTTCATTAAATTCAGTGCCGTGATTGGAGGTAATAATCACTACGGTTTTGTCGATAAGGCCTAAGCGCTCTAGCTCAGCATAGATAGTCGCGAGCTGAGTATCGGCCGCTTGAGCCGACTTTTGATAGTCTGCAGCAAAGCGCTTCGTTGCAATTGACGCTGAATCGGATTGTGAACCTGAGTCGTAGCTCGAGAAGTTATCCAGTGTGGTCAGTTCAATAAAGTTAAACCAAGGGCGCTTAGCTTGCGGTGATTGAATCCAATCCGCCCACGCTTGTATTGCACTTTGGTCATCGTAAGTGGCTTGCTCTGGCATAATGTCACGGCCTCGGAAGATAATTTCCGAGTAAAGCGAATCGCTAAAGTTATCACCACTGAAAGCGGCGAATTTATAGTTGTGATTATCTAATACGTCGAACAGTACTGGGTTTGAACCTTGTGCTTCGATGCTGCTTGCATAACTGCTTGGAAGGCCGTAAAGCAAACCGAAGATACCAAACATATCGTTGCTTGAACTGTAATGGTTGGTGAAGTTGATCGATTGTTTCGCGTAAGCGTAGCTGTTCGGCATTGCCGTCGAGTTCAATGCATCGGCGCGAAGGTTGTTAACACTCACCATCAGGATGTTAAGGTCATCGCTGCGGCGGTTGTATTGAATTTTTTCGAGCGGGTAGCTCACTAAATTGACACTATCTTTGTTTGCTTCTAAACGCTGTAGATACTCTTCACGGTCTAATAGACCATGTTTTTCCATAAAGCTTTTCGCTGTCATCGGATAAGACAGTGGGAAGTTCGATTTTTGGCTAGTGATTGGGTTATAGAAATATGCATCAGCCCACATGTAGGTCAAGTGACTGCTGATGAAACATAAGAAGAAGACAGCGGTGATCGGACGACCAACGTGTTTATGAGACAGCTTACGCTGCTTACGCCAAACCCACTCAGACAGCCCTAGCTGCAATAAAAATATAAGTGGCATAACAATGAAGAGGTGCTGCAAATCAGATGTGAATGCAGATTCCTCTCCACTGAATAATACCTCCCACACGACAGGTGTCAGGTGGAGGTTTATATTTTGATACGTTTGAGTATCAATCAGCAGGACAGTTAAACCTATGGTTGCAAAGCACACGGCAACCAAGCGTAATAACTTCCTCGACGGAAGAATAAACGTGAGCGGGAACAGCACTAATAGATAGAGCGCAAATACCAAAAAGCCAAAATGACCAACCCATGAAGCTGCCAAATAGAATTGACCCAGCAGGGTTTCTGGCCAAGCAGATTGAGTGATATAACGAGTACCAATCAACATCGCAGCGATGATGTTGAAAAATGCAAACCAGTGACCCCAGCCAACCAGCCGAGATACACGATCGCTATATGAGTTTGCGCTGTCTACCATTTATAATTCTTTTATCCGTCAATCAAATTTAGTGAGACTTTTTATCTTCAAGAGAAGAGATTAAAGCCTCGGCAAATTTTTCAGCAATTCCTTTGCGTTGTGAAGCCGCAACGTTCTGATTTAATACATTGGTTGCGATATTACCAGCGATCATCAGTGACAGTTCTGGTGAAGCTTTGTGCTTAGATAGTACAGCACCTACTTCAGCTAGGATTTTTTCAACTTGTTCATCTGTGTATTTAGATATAATCGGCATAAGGACTCTAATAATGATAGTAAAAGCGGCTTATGATAACCTACTATTCATGACAACTGAAACCTGAACGGTAATATTTTCACTATGAGCCTTCACCTTTCCAACGTAATTTTACATCAGCTGAGCAAGAACGATCAGGAAGAACTGATTGTTAACTATCGTGCTGAATCCTTAGATAACGATGCTTCATCTGAAAGTTTAGTTGCTGAACTTCACCGTGTTTTTAACTCAAAAGCAGGTAAAGGGTTTGGCTCTTTCAAATCAGACAGCGAATTTCAGCAGTGGTTGCATCAACTTCGTGCTGGCGAGAGCAATTTTTATGATTTTTCTCAAAAAAGTGCGCAGCGTCTAAAAGATGAACTATCGAAATACCCATTTGCTGATGAAGGGACTTTGGTCATGGCTGAATATCAGTCGCTAGCAACCGATTACCTTTTCATTGGTCTACTGCCTTCCAACCAAAGCTTGAAGGTTACAGAGGGGCTAGATATCAGTGCAACGGATTACCTAGATATCTCAAAAATGGATATTGCCGCTCGCCTCGATCTCTCTACTTATGAGACGGATAAAGAGTCAAACCGTTACTTAGCTTACATTAAAGGACGCGTGGGCCGTAAAGTCGCCGATTTCTTTTTAGACTTCCTACAAGCTGAAGTCGGGTTAGACGCGAAGCAGCAAAATCAAGTGCTGATGCAAGCGGTAGAAGACTTTGTCTCTGACTCTAAGCTAGAGAAAGAAGAAGCCATCAGTTACAAAAAGCAGGTGGCGGATTACTGTAACGAACAGCTAAAAGCGGGCGATGAAGTGCAAGTTCGTGAACTTTCTGGAGAGCTTCCAGCAAGTACGGATGGCACGAGTTTCTTTGACTATACCAGTGAACAAGGATACGAATTAGAGGATAGTTTTCCAGCTGATCGCGCAACTATGCGTAAACTAACAAAATTTGTTGGTGCTGGTGGCGGTTTGAATGTTAGTTTTGATAGTCTGCTTCTAGGCGAACGTATCTTTTATGATCCGGAGACAGACACGCTAACGATTAAAGGCACTCCGCCTAACTTACGTGACCAACTGACTCGTAATAAGTCATAGTCCGAAGTTTACGGGCAGAAGCGGCAGCAGGATGTTGTCGCTTATTTAGTGTTTACTCTTTTAGCCAGTCTCATGCTTTAAGTTCACACGCACAAGGAATAGAGATGGAACAATTAATAGCAAAGCCCAAACGCTTTAAAAAACCGACAACTGTTTTGGTTGTGCTCTTGGCTCTGTGGCTACTTCCTTCATTAGCAATGCTTAATCTAAGCCGATCCTACACACACTCTGTTACTCAAATTGAAGAATTAGGCATCCGAGTGAGTGAATTGAGGCAAGCGCTTTATTTCTCTGAACCGCTTCAAATCTCTCGTATCAATGATCTCGCACTCGATGCTCAGTTGGTTTATTCGATCCGACTGCAGATTGAATCCGATTTCCAACACGCCTTGTTTCGTCCCGATGTGAATCAACTGCTTTATGTCGCTGACCAATTTCTCAAAAAGTTTGATGAGTTCCTGCCGATAGAGGGTCAGGTACAAGATATTGTCGATAATATTAAGCGATTGCGTGCCGATACCGAGCTCTCCCCAGCCTTGAAGCCACTGCTTAATGAATTCGGTGTGGTGGTGTTTGAAGCGATGTATTCTGATAATCAAAGTTCTCCGGTGATTTATCGCACGTTTGATTCCATTCTAGACAAATCGTATTCGTTGAAAACGGAAGAGCAGGAGGCGATTCAACAGTTACTGGCTGATGCTTCAGCGTTGTTAGGGGATTACGCTCAGCTCAACTATCTGGTCGATAAGATCAAGCAAAACTCGGTTAACGAACAGATCATTAAGCTTGAAGCGGAATTTCATGAGCGGCAGTTCACGCTATTGCTCGCGATGTTAGGTCTCAGTGCCACCTTTATTGTTGGGCTGGTTCTGTGGGGCGTGCGTTTTGATCAGGATACATTCAAAGAGAAGGAAGACGCTCAACACAATACCACCGATATTGAAGGTGGGGATGATAGCTGTTCGTTGGCAAAACACAATGTGAGTTCTGCTCCTCAATCCTTTGAGCCTAAAACTACTCATGTTGAGTCTGAGCTTACTCATGCTCAACCCCCAGTTGCTGCTCATGTAAACACTAAGCAAAGTGTCCATCCCTATAAGCCTGCGCAAGATGATCACCAACACAATCTGAACAATAAAAGCGCCAGGCAACAAGTAGCAGCGCGTCAAACACCAGAAAAATCTAGTTCAGCCATCACCGAATGTCGTTCGGCGATTGATGTTGAAGCGATGCTAGAGACGATGGATAACGATGCCGAATCTGTTGCGCTATTATTAGGAGTGTTTATAAGTGACCATACTGATGACTTTGATAAATTTACCTCTCTGTTAAGCGAAGATGAAACGTCTGCCGTCCGTATTGTGCACAGCTTAAAAAGCGTGGCGGGTACGATAAAAGCGTCCAGCTTAGCGACGATCGCCGGGGGAGTTGAATCGACGATGAAGCAATCGAAGCCGATCAGTGAGCACGATTTGAAAGAGTTGGAGTTGGCAATCAAAGCCGCTGTGGATTCTGCCGCCGCGTATTTGGACAATCGTCGTTAATTTTGTGCTGATTTTGACAATCCTCTGACGAAGTGCTCCTACAATCCACGGCCTTAGTTTTTGTCAGAGGTTTCTATGTTAGGTGTTTCTAGTCGGTGTTTCATGGTGTGGGTCATGAGTATTGTGCTCAGTGGTTGTTCTCTCTTAGAAGTTAAGTTAGAGAGTCAGTCTACGCCGCTGACGCAACAAGAGCTCAATGCCCGTATCATGACGCGTGAATACGCCAAGATGTTTTTTACGCGAGTTGAAGACTCTGCGGATTTGATCGCCCAATCTTACCCTGCCGATGACACATTAAATCAATCTTATGTTTTGCTTTGGAAGATCCATGCAGAGCAAGGCCTTCAGCAAGCGGCTTATCAAACTTCACCGATGTCCGCCTTAATTGACACTTGGGTGTTCACCGCTCAAATGAATCAGTTTTATACTCAAGGCGATGGCGTTGAACTCTTCACCACCGAGTATGCAGTCGAAACTGCTGGCTTTCTTAACCAAGAGGCAGAGAAACTGGCCAAGAGTGTATTAAGCTCGAGTGATTTTAAGCAAGGCAAAGCGTTTGTGGCGGAGTTTACTGCTCGTCACCCGTTTACGGACCTCACCTTCAGAAGCACACCAGCTTACCGTGAATGGCTGACTTACCTAGGTAAAGATGAATCGCAGATCGTTGAGAGCTTAGGCACCATGCCAGAAGCCATGAGTGATGCATCAGACCGTTTAAGCTTAATGGCTGATCAGACGCCGAAGCTGATGTCGTGGAAGGCTGAGTTAGTCGCATTGAATAGCTCACTTACGGGTGAAGATTTGTCTATGACACTGGAAAGCCTGCGTCAAACCTCTACCAGTTTGCAGGATTTCATTGAAAATAACCCAGAATATGTCCAAACACTGGCTTCTATAATGTCGACAGAAATGCAGCCATTATTAAATGATCTCAGCGATAAAACAGACCAAAAATTAGAGGTATTGAGCGAAGAGCGCGTTGCGTTAGAAAAGATGGTGACACGCGAAAGAGAAGCTTTGATACAAATGATAGAAAAAGAACGGATTGAGATAGCCGGCATTATTACCTCAGAAAGAGAATTGTTTACACAGGATCTTGACCGCGTATCTCAAGAAGTTGTCACCCTTGCTATGGATAAACTGATGGCGTTAATAAAAGGTGTCATTTTCTACTTCATCCTGTTTATCTTAGTGGTGTTCTTTGCACCGTTAGGGCTCGGTTATTGGCTAGGAAAGCGAGCCGTAAACAAGTAAATCAAAAGAGCGCTATTTTAGCGCTTTTTTTGTATCCCTAATTGCCTGTAGCGAATTTCTAATCATCATTCTCTATTCTCTATTCTCTATTCTCTATTCTCTATTCTCTAATCAAAATAGCTAGGCATCAATCGCAAGGTGCAACAGACTATCGATAATCACAAGCTTGAATCATGAGGTCAGCTTAAGTCTATTGTTCCACTGGTGGTGAGAGCGGCAAGCCAAGGTTTTGTTGCTTAATTCAGATAGAAGACATGCCTGGTCCATAGTTGCCTAATTCTTAAACAATGCACTGAGTTTC
>NZ_CANLBV010000115.1 GCF_947488985.1 uncultured Vibrio sp. | reverse complement strand
AGCGTGCAGACAGAGTTACCAAAATGTGCACCAGAGACTGGATTAACCTGACCAGTTAATTTTCCAGATTGGTATAAGTGTATGTTAATTAATATTTATTAGCTATTTATTGCATGGCTTTAATGCATTCCTGTGAGGATGATTGGGTTTTTTACTCTATTTTTAGAAATATTGTTCATCGCGAGTTTTGGAAAATAAGAAGGTTGAATGCCGCGAGACATTGTATCTTTACGAGCTGGATATCGCATCTTAACGGATAGCGCACTGCTAACGAGTAAGCCATTTAAATAACGGGAATAGTTCTATTCTTATCCCGTTGTGGTTATCCCGCTGGCAGTGAACTTATTTGACTTACTGGCTACAGTCGGCGAAATGCATTCTGATGTCTTCGCCATCCTTGATGCAATACCTAAATACCCTAAGATTTAAGCCCCTAAAAACCTAAGACAGCTTAACTTGAGTGGCCTTAATGTTTTCGCTCGGGTAGCAGCCTAGTACTTTTAGGTGGCGAGTAATGGCGGTCAGTTCAGAGATGGCTTGCTGCATATTATCGGAATCTAAATGCGCTTCTAAATCGACATAGAACATCTCTTCCCATGGGTTGCCCATGATAGGGCGAGACTCTAGCTTGGTCATGTTGATGCCTAAGCGTTGCAGGATCAGCAAGGTTTCAACCAAAGAGCCTGCTTCTTGAGAGGTCGACATAATCAGTGTCGTTTTCGCCGGGATTTGAGTGGATACTTCAACTGGCTTACGCGCCACAACGATAAAGCGAGTGTGGTTTTCTGTTTGGTTCGCAATATTACCTTGGATTGACTGTAGGCCATAAAGCTTACCGCTCGCTGCATGGCCAATTGCCGCCACATCGTTGCCTTCTAGCTCTTTCACCTTTTTCATCGCATCTGCTGTACTTGCGCACGACTCAAGCTTCACACCTTTTAGGCGGCTTAAGAACTCGCTGCACTGCTGGTGAGGTTGTGGGTGCGAATACAGTGTTTTGATATCTTCTAAACGAATATCACTTTTCGCAACCAGGCAGTGTTCAATCGGTTGTGACAGTTCACCAACAATGTATAGCGTGGTGTGTTGCAGTAGGTCGTAAACTTCATTGATTGAGCCAGAGCTGGTGTTCTCAATTGGCAGTACACCGTAATCGGCATGGCCTGACTCTACCGTCGAAGCGACTTCTTTGAAGTGATTACAGTTTAGTTCAATTAACTCCATGTTCTTACGGCTGAAATACTCTCGGCTTGCAAGGTGAGAGTATGACCCTTTTGAACCAAGAAAAGCGACGCGAGCCAGTGGCTTACGGCTTTGTGGGTTAGCAAGGTTTTGCAGGTATGACTGCTGAAGCAGAACTGAATCTTCAATGATGGTGTGAAACAGTTTGGTAATGTACTGCGCATCAAGCTTGTACTTATCTTTACCGTTGTTGATCAGTTTAACCAGAAGCTGCTGCTCACGGACGGCATCGCGTACAGGTTTTGATGTTTCTACCTTACTTTTAGCAACCTCGATGCTGAGCTTGCGGCGTTCTGAGAGTAAACTCAACAGTTCATCATCTAAATCATTGAGACGCAGGCGGATATCATCCAGCGAAATTGAGTGGTCAGTCATAAATGTGTCCTTATAAAAAAGCCCCCCTAGTGTGGGAGGCTTCTTGTTCGTTTTTGACTTGTTTTTCTAAAACGACTTAGCCTCCGATTTACGGAAGAAAAAAGAAGTCAAAAATAAACAAAGATTGAGTGTGCATAAAAAGTAATTGTTTTATGTATGTTTAACCACAATAAGCAAGCGAGCTACGAGCGTCAAGCAAAAAAATAACGCCCTGAGGCGCTATTTTTTAATCTGTTATATTTCCTTATTCGACTTCAGCTTCTAGCTCTTCAATTTCAGGCTTCTCAGCACGACGAGCTTCTGGTTTATGGCGTAGCTTGTTGAGTTGACGTTCTAGTTTTTGTTCTACTTCGTTGATGGCAGCGTAGAGATCGTCATGAACAGATGAAGCAACAAGTTGGCCTTTTGGTACCGTTAGAATGGCCTCAAATTTTTTCTTTTTGTTTGGCTCTTCGTTAAAGCTCGCTTGGCAGCCAATAATGTCGACTTGCCATTTATCCAGTTTTTTAAATTTGCTTTCTATGTGGTTACGAATCGCAGAGGTAATGTCGATGTTTTTGCCAGTAATATTGATTTTCATATGATTTTTCCTCTGTTGTATCCCTCATGGGTTAACTCCAGATTACGATTATTGGCAATAAAAAACGTGATAAAGATCACACTTTATTGCAAAGGAATGAACATTAAAATCAAATGTGATCTCACGCAATAATTGGCTTGTTTTTGGTGAAAAATGCTTGTTATCAATATAAAAACCGATAAATTGAACCCAAGGCTTTGCTAAAAATTTATCCGGTTTTTAGGGGCGACGTACCGCTTTTTGAAAGTGCTTGATGAAAAGTTGCTCAATGTGATCTTGTGATCAAGCCCCCTGTTTGGTTTTTTAGGGCTTTGTTTTGTCCTGAAATACTGTTGCCTCGTTATGAAATACCTTGATAACCAAAAGCCGCATTAATTTTGTTATGCGGCTTTTTGCGTTCTGATGAGATGTTAGTTGTTTAAGGTGCTAAATGGCGTCTATCTACGATAAGGTACAAGCAGTGTCGCTGCACTCTCTTCTCGTTTGGCGTTAATCACAGCTAACTGTTTGTAGATGACAAAGTAACGGTTGATATTCGCAACATAGTCTACTGGTTCCTTGCTGACATGTTTCCGGGTGATGATTTCTACATTCTTAAACCAGACGTTGGAGTTATAACCTTGCTGCTTGGCGATGGTTCTCATTCTTCGAATCTTCGCCGGTCCTGCATTGTAAGAAGCCAAGGTGAAGTAGATTTGGTTGTCCGCCGATATTGCTGGGTCGTCAAAATATCGGTCCTTGATAAAACGCATATACTTCACACCCGCATGGATATTGTTGTCCACCTTGTGAATGTTCATGATGTTGACGTTTTTGTCTTTCGCTGTACTTGGCAGTACCTGCATCACGCCAATAGCACCGCGATGAGATATCCTGCTCTGATCCAGTCCTGATTCTTGGAATCCTTGCGCTGACATCATCAAAGGGTCAAATTCGTATTGACTCGAATACTTTTCAAATACATCGGCCAGTTTAGCGACTCGATCGACTTTATCTGGGTTGAGTGCCCTACCTAACCAGCGCGTATTCTCTATGTATTTGTTATAGATAACATTCCCTTGTAGTGTGCCTGATTTTGCGGTCTTAACATATTGGTTTATCTCTTGCTTTAGGAGGGGGCTGTTTTTTCTCAGTGCCCAAGCTATTTGGCTATTTTCACGTAACGGTAATTGAGTGTGCAGCTGAATATTACTCATCATATCCGTCCATAGCTTTGTCTTGTGGCTATCGAGAATGGTGCTTTGAATATAGCCTTGGTTAACTAATTCGATCAGTTCATAGTCTTGTAATGACTCTTCAATAAAATGAACGTGTAGCGGTGACAACCCCATTTTATTCAGCTTTTTATTGATGGCTTGTACACTTTCAAAATAACTTGAGCTTGCACGCACCCATACTTTTCGCCCACTTAAATGTTTTATATCGGTAATGGACTCTGAGCTTTTTCCTGTAATGATAATTTCTTGTATGTTTTTGATCATTGGATCGGAAAAATCGACCGTTTGCCTGCGCTTGTCGGTGATGGTGAGGTTCGCCGCCGCGATATCGCCATAGCCAGCTTCTAAAGACGGGAGGAGAGCATCGCGCTGAACAGGAATAATTTGGACGTTAAGCCCAGGATGGTTTTGTCGAAGTTTTTTCTCAAAATGGTAGAGCGTTTCTGCCAAGATGCCTTTTGGCCTTCCGTCTTCTATATAATAAAAGCCCAGATCAGCAGACACTAATACTCTCACTGTTCCTTTGGTTTTGAGTACGTCTAAGTCTCCTACATAAGGTTTATTGCTCAGTGGAGACAGTTCTAATGCGTAAGATAATTGGCTAAATAGCGTTATCCAAATCAAGATTAATAACTTGCTCACACCTACGCCTCATGTTGATGTTTTGTTAAGAGTTATTCATCAATAGTAATGCGGATAAGGGGATGCATCAAGTTTGCAGGATATTCAAAAAAGACGCGCTAATAAATTAGCGCGTCTTTGAAGGCATTTTATGGAGTGATTAAGGTAGTGGATTTAGCTCAATCAGCTCTTCAGTTCTCCGAACCGGGTCTTCTAAGCCGAGTTGTTTATAGGCTTCGAGCTGGATTTTTAAAGACTTACGTGCTGCTATGGTGTCAGGATACGTTTTTTGCAGTTCTTGTGAGCGGTTTATTGCGGCGATCCAAGCTTTACGACGTAGGTAGAAATCAGCTGTAGCGAGATCGTAATCCGCTAAACGATTTTTAAGTGAGTACATACGTTTTTGCGCATCTTCAGCATATGGGCTAGTTGGAAAGCGCTCCAGTAAGCGTTTGAAGTCAGCAAAGGCAAGCTTCACTGGCTCTGGATCTCGGTCACTTCGGTCGATATTAAAAATGTCGTGCATGAAGTTTCTATCTTGAGCCATATGCGTTAAGCCACGCATGTACAGTACCCAGTCTTGTTTTTCATGAGTTGGGTTTAAACGCAAGAATCGTGAAATGGTGGCAAGACCAAGTGCTAAATCATCATTTTTGTAATATGCGTAAATTAAATCCAGTTGAACTTGTTCTGAATAGGCGCCGAATGGGTAACGAGAGTCTAGGGCTTCTAGCTGTTCAATTGCTGAAAGCCAGTTACCACTTTGTAGTGATTGTTGAGCCTCGGAGTAGAGAACCGATGGTGGCACATCTGGCACTATCTCTTCAGTAGTTGAACAACCAACCAAGAGTGATACGGCTAGTAGACCCGATAAAGTAAGGTGTTTCATGTCAGGCGTCGATTCCTTGAATTAAATATTTCGTAAGCTTCCGTTACTTTCTAACCAGTAACAGATACAATGATGCAATTATTCTATTCTATCCATACTAATGGGTATTAGTCTCACGGTTTTTAAAAAAGTTCGATATGGCTCAGCAGATCACATTAACAGACACAGTAAAAAGCAGCCAGCTAGGTCAACGTTTAGACCAAGCTGTCGCTGAACTCTTTACCGATTTTTCTCGCTCTCGCATTAAAGAGTGGCTTCTTGACGGCAAAATCCAAGTGGATGGCGAAGTTATTACCAAGCCACGCGTTAAGGTTTTGGGCGGTGAAGAGATCATCTTGCAAGCTGAACTTGCAGATGAGGAGCGCTGGGAAGCACAAGACATTCCTCTAGACATTGTCTATGAAGATGAACATTTATTGGTTATCAATAAGCCTCGCGACCTGGTTGTGCACCCAGGAGCAGGGACGCCGGATGGAACCATACTAAACGCACTGCTTTTCCATTACCCTCAGATTGCAGAAGTACCACGTGCTGGTATTGTGCACCGTCTGGATAAAGACACAACGGGTCTAATGGTTGTAGCTAAAACGGTTCCAGCGCAAACTCGTCTTGTGCGTGCTCTTGCTAAGCGTCGTATCACTCGTGAATATGAAGCGATTGCCATTGGCAAAATGACCGCTGGTGGTGTGGTCGAAAAAGGCATTAGCCGTCATGCAACCAAGCGCACCTTAATGGACGTCAATGAGTTAGGTAAGCCTGCGGTGACTCACTACCGTGTTGCTGAACACTTCCGTGAGCATACTCGTATTCGTCTACGTCTAGAAACGGGCCGTACTCACCAAATCCGTGTCCACATGTCTTACCTTCAGCATCCGCTGTTGGGTGATATTGCGTACGGCGGTCGAGCTCGTATTCCCAAAGGTGCCTCTGAAGAACTGACAACAATGATCCGTTCTTTTGATCGCCAAGCACTGCACGCAGTTATGTTGAAATTTGTTCACCCAATTACCGGTGAAGACGTTGAGTTCCACGCACCTGTGCCTAATGACATGGTTGTGATGGCTGAAGCGTTGCGTGTCGATGCTCGCGAAAACATAGAAGACGATATTTAATTATGTCGATGATCGTCCCTAACTGGAATGCCCCTAAAAACGTCAAAGCAGTTGCTTCTACACGAATTGGAGGGTTTTCTACTGGTGCGTATCAAGGATTAAACCTAGGTACGCATGTTGGGGATGATGTTTCGCTTGTTGAAAGCAACCGAGCATGGCTTAAGCAACAAGCTAACATGCCTGCTTCACCTGTCTGGTTAAATCAAACTCACTCAACGGATGTTGTTACGGTTTTAGAGCCGACGACGGATATTCTCGATGCTGATGGTGCATTTACCACGGCCACGGGGGTCGTCTGTTCTGCGATGACGGCCGATTGTTTGCCAGTCATTCTTACTGATACCAAAGGCTCTCAAGTCGCTGCTGTTCATGCAGGTTGGCGTGGTCTGGCTGGTGGTATTCTTGAAAATGCAGTCGCAAAGTTTTCAAACCTAGATTCAGATAACCAAATTATGGCTTGGCTTGGTCCTGCTATTGGTAAAGATGCGTTTGAGGTTGGTGATGATGTGCTGGAAGCTTTTGTTCGTTTTGATCCTCAAGCTAAGCTCGCATTTAAAGCCAAACCTGAAGCGGGCAAATGGCTAGCGAATATGTCTCAACTTGCTACACAACGACTGCATAAAGTAGGCGTGTTGGAAGTGACCGATTCTAATCTATGTACCTATGCCGATTCCGATGCTTTCTACTCTTATCGCCGTGATGGTATCACTGGGCGTCAGGCGACTTTTATTTGGTTAGAGTAATTGCAATTTAGGCAACGACTTAGCCAATTGATTTATATTTTTAGAACAGTGCCATTCTTCATTCTTATCCCTTGAAAATCCCCATTATCGTATCCATCTTCTAATCATAAGGTAAACATATCTAAGATTAGGAAGGTTAGCATGCGTCTCGATCGATTCACGAGTAAATTTCAAATAGCGATATCTGATGCTCAGTCGCTCGCATTAGGTCGTGATCATCAATATATAGAACCTGTGCACCTAATGGTGTCGTTGCTTAATCAAGATGGCAGTGCAATTCGTCCATTGCTCACCATGCTGAATGTTGACGTAGTTCAATTGCGTTCTAAGCTGAGCGAAATGTTAGACCGCGTACCGAAAGTCAGCGGCATCGGGGGGGACGTTCAGCTATCTAATGCCATGGGAACGCTGTTCAACCTCTGTGATAAGGTCGCACAAAAGCGTCAAGACAGTTACATCTCTTCAGAAGTTTTCCTACTTGCTGCAATCGAAGATAAAGGCCCTTTAGGGAACCTACTTAAAGAGCTCGGTCTTACCCAACAAAAACTATCTCAAGCCATCGAGCAAGTACGCGGTGGTCAGAAGGTCGATGACCCGAATGCAGAAGACAGACGCCAAGCATTAGAGAAGTTCACTATTAATCTGACCGAAAGAGCAGAGCAAGGTAAGCTAGATCCTGTCATTGGTCGAGATGACGAAATTCGCCGCACCATTCAAGTTCTGCAACGCCGTACTAAAAACAACCCTGTGATTATCGGTGAGCCTGGGGTAGGTAAAACTGCCATCGTCGAAGGTTTAGCGCAGCGTATTATCAATAATGAAGTACCCGAAGGTTTAAGAGGCCGACGCGTACTGTCGCTAGATATGGGGTCTTTGATTGCTGGCGCTAAATATCGAGGTGAATTTGAAGAGCGCTTGAAATCAGTGCTCAATGAATTATCGAAAGAAGAGGGCAATATCATTCTCTTCATTGATGAAATTCACACTATGGTCGGAGCGGGTAAAGGTGAAGGATCCATGGATGCGGGTAATATGCTGAAACCTGCACTGGCCCGTGGTGAACTGCATTGTGTAGGTGCAACGACACTGGATGAGTATCGTCAATATATAGAGAAAGACCCTGCGCTGGAGCGTCGTTTCCAAAAAGTGATAGTCGATGAGCCAACCGTGGAAGATACGGTCGCTATTCTTCGTGGTTTAAAAGAACGTTATGAACTTCACCATCATGTAGAAATTACCGATCCAGCGATTGTAGCTGCGGCAACTTTATCCCACAGATACGTTTCTGATCGTCAACTGCCCGATAAGGCGATTGATCTTATTGATGAAGCGGCTTCGAGTATTCGTATGCAGATCGATTCAAAACCGGAATCACTGGATAAGCTCGAACGTAAGATCATCCAACTCAAGATCGAGCAGCAAGCGCTTACCAATGAAAATGACGAAGCGAGTGAAAAACGTCTTCGCACCTTACAAGCTGAGCTTTCAGATAAAGAAAGAGAGTTTGCAGAGCTGGAAGAAGTGTGGAATGCAGAAAAAGCCGCGTTATCTGGCACGCAACATATTAAATCAGAGCTAGAACAAGCTCGTATGGATATGGACTTTGCGAGACGCGCTGGTGATCTTAACCGAATGTCTGAGCTGCAATATGGCCGTATTCCAGAATTAGAGAAGCAACTAGACCTTGCGACTCAAGCTGAAATGCAAGAAATGACCCTGCTGCGTAATAAGGTCACCGATGCAGAAATTGCAGAAGTACTATCGAAGCAAACGGGCATTCCTGTTTCTAAAATGCTAGAAGCAGAGAAAGAGAAGCTTCTTAAAATGGAGGGCGTTCTGCACAAGCGCGTTATTGGCCAAGCAGAAGCGGTCGAAGTCGTTTCGAATGCGATTCGTCGTAGTCGGGCAGGTTTATCGGATCCGAATAAGCCGATTGGCTCGTTCTTATTCCTTGGTCCAACGGGCGTGGGTAAAACTGAGCTGTGTAAAACGCTCGCGAACTTCATGTTTGATAGTGACGATGCAATGGTACGTATCGATATGTCTGAATTTATGGAGAAGCATTCCGTCGCCCGTTTGGTTGGTGCTCCTCCGGGTTACGTTGGATATGAAGAAGGTGGCTACTTAACAGAAGCAGTGCGTCGCAAGCCATACTCAGTGATTTTGTTAGATGAAGTAGAGAAAGCGCACCCTGATGTTTTCAATATCCTACTTCAGGTTCTTGATGATGGACGCCTAACTGACGGGCAAGGTCGCACAGTCGACTTTAGAAATACGGTGGTGATCATGACATCTAACCTTGGTTCTTCGAGAATCCAAGAGAATATCAACACACTCGACTATCAAGGAATAAAGAATGAGGTGATGGAAGTCGTAGGTAAGCATTTCCGTCCTGAGTTTTTGAATCGTGTTGATGAAAGTGTTGTGTTCCACCCATTAGGTCAAGAGCACATTGAGTCTATAGCTTTGATTCAATTGCAGCATTTAAGTCAACGGATGGAAGATAACGGTTATGAACTTGAAGTCTCAGATAAAGCACTGAAGCTAATTGCTCAAGTTGGTTTTGACCCAGTATATGGTGCGCGACCTTTGAAAAGAGCGATTCAGCAAAGTGTCGAGAACCCGCTAGCGAAAGCAATATTGGCAGGAAAAATTAATCCAGATAAGAAAGTACAGCTATTAGTAAACAATGACCGCATTATTGCTCACCAATAGTTAAAGTAAGAACTGTAGGTTCGATTGGCCGAAATCAAGGCTCAATCGTACCTATTTTAAACGCTTTGAGTGAATAGTGTTCGAATGGTCGCTGCTGGCGGTTTTTTTTTGTTTTTGACCTTGTGTAAAGGATTAATCTCTCTATAATGCGCCTCCGTTGCCAAGGATAACCAAGCGGTTTGAACTGAGTGACAAGACGGTGATAAGCATTTAAGATGCTTTGAAAAATTAGCAGGAAAAAGTGTTTGACACTGGAACCCAGTTCGCTAGAATGGCCGTCCACTTCGAGAGGCTCCTGACTAAAGGAACGCTCAACAAGTAAAGCTCTTTAACAATTTAAACCTATCAATCTGTGTGGGCACTCGTTGATGAATATCAAAACGTTATTGGTTCTTTTT
>NZ_CANLBV010000114.1 GCF_947488985.1 uncultured Vibrio sp. | reverse complement strand
TCGCAGGCTCTTTGGCATCTCGAATTAATGATAACTTTCAAGTTCTCAAGCCTGCATCTTCAAGTTGAACGAGTATAGTTTATTTATAAATCAACGGCTCGTAATCTTGTAAATTAACGGTTAGCTGGTAAATTAATGGTTAGCTTGAGCATGTATTCAGTTCCCATTCACAACGTACAATCCAAGAAAGCTGGATTTTGCTGACTGAGCCACAACCTAAAGTGGGTAATTCGACGCCTAATAGTGCATATTTACCTAAATGAATATTTACAACATACCCCCTCAATTCGAAAAATTTAAGCCAAATATTGAAAACGATGGCGGCGATTGAGCGGATTAGCAAAATAAATGTTTTAATAACAATCTAAGACCCGCGCCAACCCCGTTATTCATCAAGCAACCAATACGCTAAGGCAATGATATGCAAAAAGATGTCTCTTCTACGCACAACTCAAACCAGCGATCGACTCAAAATAGGCCTGAAGTGAAGTTGGATAAAAAAACCGACCAAAAACCTGAGAAGAAAAGTCTCAGTATTTTGTTGGAACTCAGCAAATTTATTCAACCATATAAAGGGCGCGTTGTTGCAGCATTGATTGCGTTGATCTTTACCGCGAGTTTAACCCTGTCGGTTGGGCACGGTATTCGTCTTCTGATTGACCAAGGGTTTAGCCAACAATCACTATCCGACTTAGGCAGCGCGATTCAGTTCATCATGGTCGTGGTGATATTGATCTCGGTGGGGACCTTTTTCCGATTTTATCTGGTGTCGTCGGTTGGCGAGCGGGTCAGTGCGGACATTCGACTTTCCGTTTTCAATCACGTTGTCACGCTGCATCCAAGTTATTTCGAAACCAATGGCAGCGGTGACATCATGTCACGCATCACCACAGACACCACCTTACTTCAAAGCATCATTGGCTCGTCGTTCTCCATGGCGATGCGCAGTGCACTAATGTGTATTGGCGCAATCATCATGCTATTCGCAACCAACATCAAACTGACGCTGATCGTCTTAGCTTCGGTGCCGTTTATCCTGATCCCGATCCTTGTGTACGGGCGTCGTGTAAGAGCGCTATCTCGTCAAAGCCAAGATTCGATGTCTGATGTGGGTTCTTACGCTGGTGAAGCAATAGAGCACATTAAGACCGTGCAAAGTTATAGCCGAGAAGAACAAGAAAAAGCCTCATTTGCAGTTGAAGTGGAAAAAGCGTTTGAGATTGGCCGTCAGCGTGTAAAACAGCGCGCGATTTTGATCTCTGGCGTGATCGTAATTGTATTCACTGCCATCGCGGGCATGCTTTGGGTTGGCGGCAGTGATGTCATAAACGGCACCATGTCGGCGGGTGATTTAGCAGCATTTGTGTTCTATGCAATCATGGTGGCTTCATCGTTAGGCACAATTTCCGAAGTGATGGGCGAACTGCAACGCGCAGCGGGTGCGACCGAGCGATTAATCGAGATCCTACAAGTTGAAAGCCATATTGTTGCGCCAGTTGAGAATCCAACTTCGCTTGCTAAAGTAACGCCAGAAGTTGCATTTAATGATGTGACCTTCTGTTACCCATCAAGGCCCGATCAACCCGCTACGCGCAACCTCACGCTAACCGCGCATGAAGGCAAAGTATTGGCACTGGTTGGCCCATCCGGTGCAGGTAAAACTACCCTGTTCGAACTGCTGCAACGTTTCTACGACCCGCAGATGGGCACGGTAACGTTAGGCGGTGTTGAGCTAAATCAGTTTGATCCGAATGAACTAAGAAGCCAGATGGCATTGGTGCCACAACAACCGGCATTATTCAGTAATGATGTATTACACAATATTCGCTACGGCAACCCGCAGGCAACAGACGAGCAAGTTATCGAGGCAGCTAAGAAAGGACACGCGCACGGGTTTATTCAAAACCTACCAGATGGCTACAACAGCTTCCTTGGTGAGCGTGGTGTAAGGCTTTCCGGCGGACAGAGACAACGTATTGCGATTGCTCGCGCCATCCTAAAAGACCCGAATATTCTATTATTGGATGAAGCGACCAGCGCACTAGACAGCGAAAGTGAGCATCACGTACAACAAGCGTTAGAAGAATTAATGCGTGGCAGAACAACGATCATTATTGCCCATCGATTGTCGACCATTAAGCACGCTGACCAGATCGCAGTGCTCGATAAAGGGCAGCTGGTAGACATCGGCAACCACCAGTCGCTCATCGATAGCTGCAAACTGTACCAACGTTTGGTTGAGCTGCAATTCAAACACCTAAACAGTTAAACCTGTAAGTTGCTAATAATTTATTGGGTAGTCATCAAGCAAAGAACAAACTAAGTCACTGACATAAGTAGAGTTCAAGCTTCAAAAACTCACACAGACCGTTGCAGTTTTGTTAATTTGGCGGTAGGGTTTTATTCCAACAACAACTTATCCCGTTGAAGGATAAGCAGATAACGTTAATTACCCAAATTACACTAAGAGAGTTCGCATGGAAGTACTATTATCTGACTACCCAGTAGTAACAGAAATCCCCGTCGCTTGGGGAGAAATGGACGCACTCAACCACGTCAACAACGCTGTGTATTTTCGTTATTTCGAAACCGCTCGATTAGATTTTTTCAAGCATGTCGAGCTGATGGAAGAGATGGCGAACACTAAGGTTGGTCCTGTTCTTGGCGACACTTATTGTAAATATTTCAGACCCGTGACCTACCCTGACACCTTGCAAATCGGCTCTCGGGTGACTGAAATCCAAGATGACCGATTCACAATGGAATACGCCATTTTCAGTAAGGCGCAGAAAAAGCTGACGACTGTCGGCACGGCCACTATCGTGATGTTTGATTTTGCGTCGAATCAAAAAGCGCTGCTCTCCCTACGCTTAACCAGCGAAATTGAAAGAATGAACACACTAAAAAGTGCTTGTTTTAAGCAAGAGTCTGTCTTGGAATAGTGTGTTTCTGATTGACCATCACTTAGATGTAAAAAGACCACTCGACTGTGACATACAGTAAAGTGGTCTTCGATTTTTTTGTTTATTGGTTTATTGGTTTATTGGTTTATTGGTTTAACTATAGATGCCGCTCAAACGTTTACAAACAAACACTCTAGAGCTTCAGGCTAATAGATTTGAATCCCATCAACCTTGCATCTTAAACCCATAAGCCTTGAGCCCTATAAACTTTGATCCCTATAAACCTTGGACATACTGAGCATTGGTACGAACTTCAACCAGTTGCTCTAGACTTTGCTGTGAACCTTCTACGCCGTTAATTAAGCCTTCGAAGTGCTTGATAAGCGCCACTTTGTCTTTCACTTCTTTAGAGCCTGCGCCGATGTTGGTCAGATCAATGAAGAACTCGTCGAACAAGCCAGAGAAATCGGTGACGGCATCATGGTTTAAGAACTGCTCGTGGTTGTAAATGCTCGGGTAGCCCCCCTTCTGCTTATCAACCGCAAACGAGATGCCTTTCACGTTAGTGATGGTGGTTGCCTTCTCACACTTCAGCATACAGCCCGCGTCAATACGGGGCTTGTTACAACCCACGGTTCTTTGGAAGAAACACTGACGACTGGTCATCATCAAGATCGGGTGGTAGATGCTGTAGAACAATTTGAAGTTCTCTGGGCGGCGGATATTACGGATCTGAGCTTTGTTGATCTCGTTCGAAATGAAGGCACCAGCACAGTTAAGCTCTTCTTTGAGCGTAACCAGTGCATGAGAGTTCGTGGTGTTCATGAATGGGCCGGCTACCCATTCGATGCCCATCTCGTAAGCCTTGTAAGCAATACCCGTGTTGTTGGTCACGATGCGTGCTGGCTTGATCTCCTCAAGAATCCGTACCGCTTCATCGTAGTCTTTACCGATCAATACAGCTGGGAACCAAGGGATCAAACGTGGGTTTTCCGCCAAGATATCAATGTACTTGTTACAACGTTTCTTAAAGCTTTCCGGAAGTTTGAAATAAACATCGGTGTCGGTAACGTCACACAGATGTAAGTCTTCAAGGTCTGCAATCAGCATCGACATGGTCGGTTTTTCATTCACTTTAGGGTGCTGAGGCAGTGCCGGCACTTCAACGTGCTTAATCACTTCTACCGAACCATTCAAAATGAAGTCGATCTCATCTTTAAGGCCTGATACTTCTTTCAATGGAATCACAAGACCGGCGTCAACTTCGCTGAAGTCATGGCTTTCTAGTGTATGAACCGCACTCTTCACGTTCTTGAACCGCTTCTCAAGTAGCTCTTGAGTGATCGCCTTCTCTTCAACCGCCACAAGTAGTGATTTAGATTGAAGGGTGAAGTTCTCTTTTGATGTGTTCACAGTCACCGTAAATGGCTGACCTTCTTTCGCACTGAAAGACAGAGCAACTGGCGTTTTACGAATATCAAGAAACTCGATCTTATCGCGCATTTCACTGCCGAGGACATTTTTCGCTTCATAAAGATCGCTAGCCACCTCTTGAACCTGTACAACGGAGATTTCATTGTTCTGCTGCTTCGCTTTCTCAACCGCGTAGTTCATGCTGTTATCGCGAGGGTTATCAATGAACATGTCTTTCGTTAGGTTGCCCTTTAGGAAAGAGTTGGTGAAATCACGGTTGAACACCTTGCGCAGGTTGGAATCGTCTTCGATAAGCAAGCCACTCTCTACAAAGCTATCAATTTGTTTGCGCCATGTATCAACCACTGTGTATACGTAGTGTGCGCCCTTGATACGACCTTCTACTTTTAGCGAATCGACTTTCGCGTCAACCAATTCCGGTAAATCGTAATAAGCAGAGTTATCTTTTAGGTTCAATGGGAACTTATTGCCTGCGTTGGTGATCTCGTATTCATCTCGACACGCTTGGCTACAACGGCCACGGTTACCTGAGTTACCAACACTGACTGAGCTTGAATAACATTGACCAGAGAATGCGATACACAAAGCACCGTGTACGAACACTTCGGTGAGTACATCGTGATCGTGTGCCACTTCAGTCAGCATCTTAATTTCAGGCAGGTTCAACTCACGAGACAAGTTGACGCGCGTTGCGCCAACCTTCGACAAGAACTTGATCTGGCCTTCGTTGTGCGTAGTTAACTGCGTTGATGCGTGCACATCGAGCGATGGGAAGTGTTTCTTCACGAGATTAAACAGACCAAGATCTTGCACTATGATGCCATCTACCTTGGTGTTCACCAGTTGGTTCAGCAGTTTGGTGATGCTCTTGATTTCGTGCTCTAGCAGCACAACATTCAGCGTCAGGAAGATTTCACAACCGTATTCATGAGCAAGGCGAATCACACCATTCAACTCATCTAACGACAGGTTAGAGGCTCGATTACGAGCGTTGAAGGTGTCTAAACCACAATAAACTGCATTAGCGCCGGCTACGATGGCGGCTTTTATCGCTTCTACATCGCCACCTGGGGCCAATAACTCAATTTTTCTGCTCATTTTTGAAGTCGCTCACTTACTTATCATTTTCAAGCCGCGTATTCTAACGACATCACGATCTCTTTACCACCTCACAACACTTTTCAAACTCAATGGCCTAACGCATGCTGAATGAATCTGAGTTACCTGTCCTTTATTCTCTGCGCCGTTGCCCTTATGCAATGCGCGCACGCATAGGCATCACCCTATCACAGCAATCCGTCTTAATTCGAGAGATCGTCACCAAAGACAAGCCTAGCGAACTATTAGCCTGTTCACCAAAAGGGACGGTTCCAGTCTTAATATTAGCCGATGGGCGCATTATTGAGCAGAGTTTGGATATTATGAACTGGGCACTGGAGCAAAACGATCCTCAAGATTTTCTGCGTTCAACTGATCCGACGCTCAATAAAAAAATCCACCAGCTGATTAGAACCCACGATGAAGAGTTTATTAGCCAGTTAGAAAAGTACCGTGCGTCTGTTCGCTACCGAAATGTCGATATTGAACAACGTCGACAAGCCTGCGAAGCCTTCATCAGTCAGTTAGAAGCGTTACTCACTGACCAAGCCTACTTGTTTGGAGACACACCAAGCTTGGCGGATTTTGCGGTGATGCCTTTTGTCAGCCAGTTTGTTCGAGTCGAAAAGAAGTGGTTTGTGCAAGCCGATTATCAGAATGTCGGTCGTTGGTTAAGGGCTCATCTTGAAAGTAAGCTCTATGGACAAGTGATGAAACAATACCCGTTGTGGAATGACACCAAGAAAGATTGCATTTTTGGGTAATAGGTTGCTCCAAAACCAACAAGATTGATCACTTTTCAAGAAAAACCAAACTGCCCTTGATCACATCACTACTTTATCAATTGTAATATATGCGTATAATCCCCGCTCCATCGCGCTATCTCGATTAAAAATAGCGCCATTCACTATTTTTAATGAGTACCCAATGTCGAAACTATTTTTTAAAGGTCGTATTGAGACAAGACAAAACCATGTTCTTGCTGGCTACAACGTAAACCGCGATGTGAAAGCGGGTACTGAAGAATCGCCAATCGCAGTCATAGTGCAAACTGAAGCGCGCAAAGCAGAAGTTGAAGCGCTAGCCGCCGAGAATGCGATTTTCGTGAACGTTACCGTAGACTCAGATAAAGAAGAAAATACCCTTGAGCTTGATACGCTCCTCAACAAGCCAAAAACAATGACGTTTGAAAAGACGCCGAACCGCAACGATCCATGCTCTTGTGGTAGCGGTAAGAAATACAAGAAGTGTTGTGCATAAGACTTTTCACCCAAGCTGCCAATGACTTACGTCGCGATGAAATGATTTGAATTGCAGAATTGAAAGCTGACCGATAGCCAATATCGGTCAGCTTTTTTATACCAAGAGTAAAATGGTAGCAATAAAGCGAGCAGAATAATAAAAACCAAAATCACCAAACTTGGCAAAATTAGAGGTACAGCACAGCTCTAAGTTGCACTAAGACAGCTAAGTCATATAGATCAAATGACCATCGATGAAAACTATTCCGATTTCGCGACTGCCGCTTCTGATAGCTTACTGAGTACCGCTGAAATTTTCTCAATCACCTCATCACAGCCGTTGATCGCATGACGCTCCATTAAATAATTAGGATCGTTGTAAGATAACCAAACGGTACTATTCGCGTCTTCAGTGACCAGCACTTTCTGCGGCAAATCAATCGCGACATCTTGGGTACATTGCATTAATTGCGTTCCCACTTTCGGGTTACCAAAAAGGATCACTTCGGTTGATCTAAGCTCAAGACCGACCTGACTGGCATTTTTCTGATGATCGATTCTCGCAAACAGGGTCAAACCTTTGCTTTTCGCTATATCTTCAAATCGATCGGCCGTTTCCTGCACTGAATAATGACTTTGGTATTTAATTAACCCATCCGAAGCCGCAATGGAAAACGATGCCGACAGTAAAACAGCGCATAGTGATGGTAATATTCTCATTGTTACCTCTCAGATTTAGCCTAATCCACACACATTTATCTCGCCACCTCAACGCCGTGGCGTGACCCATATCAGTATAGACATGTTTCTCTGTTCGGCTTATCGAGCGCAACTTCGCACTAAGGTTTGTGCGGCGCAAGAGTCGTCAAGCTTGGATATTTAGCGACTGCTGGAAAACGAGAATCAAGAGGTCGACGACTCAACCCAAATGAATCACCACCACTTCCTTCAAATACCTCTGTTTGAGTCTTTTACGATAAACGACGACCCGTATTCAAGAAGTGGACCCAGTCCTGTCGACCCTGCTTTTGAGCCGCCGTGACTGCGCTTTGAACATCATATTCTACCTTATGAAAAGCGATGTCCCATTGCCCTTCCGCTATTTTATGTAGCGTGGTGTAAGAGGCTTTTGAGGAATAATTCTGCATCGAGTGAATATTGGGCTCATCATCGGTGTATGCCTGTAAGCCGACACTGCCGGGATTGATAACTAGCTGCCCAGTCGATAATTCAACACACTTTGGCATATGAGTATGACCACACAAAATGATAGGAGCAGATACACCATTTAAGAGTTCAATAATAGCCTCATTGCTGCGAACGACGGGCTCTCCTGAGCTTATATCTTCTAACAAGTACACCAGATCGTCAGTGGGCGTCCCGTGACAGGCATAGATATCAGGTGTGATTTGCAAATCAAAGGGTAATTGTCTCATCCAATCTAATGGCTGCTGCCCCAAGTCATCCAAAATAAATTGCATGGTTGGGTTCGATTCTATTTCCGCTTTCGTCGCCTCATAAATCTGACGATCTTGATTGCCCGATATCGTTATTGCATTCAAAGCCTGTAAGTAATCATACGTCTGTTTAGGGGCGATGGGACCATAGAGAATATCCCCTAAGTTAATCAATGCCGTTACGCCCTTGGATTTGGCATCTTTTACGACCGCCTCAAGCGCATAAACATTACTATGAATGTCTGACAATATTGCGAATTTTTCCACTTTATCTCCTTGTGATTCAAGCCACTATAACACTTGCTAGCGACTCACTTTTCGACCTATTCTTATTTGTTCGTCAACTGAAAGAGCCGACCTCTGCTTGGGTCAAATAACGCCACTGACCTTCTTCAACATCTAAACACACGTTACCAATCTGTTCACGGTGCAGCGCGACCACGCGATTTCCGACGGCAGCAAACATGCGTTTCACTTGATGAAATTTACCTTCAGTAATGGTCAATAACACTTGTTTGCTGGATAGGATTTTAAGTTCTGCCGGGCGCGTTGGGGTTGGCTCACCTTGTAGCTGAACACCTGCTTTGAACTTGTCGGCAACATCGTCTTTAACATCTCGTGACAATGTCACGCGATACACTTTCTTACACGACTTATTTGGCTGCGTGATATTAAAAGACCAGCGCCCATCATCGGTGATCAGCACTAGGCCTGTGGTATCGGCATCCAAGCGCCCAGCGATGTGCAGCTCTGATGATTTCGCTATCTCAATAAGGTTAAACAGCGAAGGATAAAACTCATCGATATTCGAGCAGATGGTTCCCGCTGGCTTGTGCATTAATAGGTAGCGAAATTCACGCAGCTTAAGTCGATCGCCATTCAATAAGATGCTGTTGCTTTCATGAACCTGAGTAGATTCATCCCTCACTGTCTCACTGTTTACCATCACCACGCCATTATGGATGCGTTCAACCGCTTCATGCTTGGTTAGGTCAGTGCTTTTACATAAGTATTTATCAAGGCGCATTAATCGTCGGCACCACATCGAGCACAAGGCTTGTAGGTTCTTTCACCTTGCTCGATAACCACATAGTCACCGACGCACTTGTCACACAAAGCCAGTTTTGGGTAGGCCTCTTTCTGCTTCTTTGCATTGATGTTGCCTTCGGTGGTGTATAGGGTTCTCATATCGACGCCTTTGCTTAAATAACGTGAAAGGCGGAAATTGTATCACTGTTTATCGCCTTATTTACAGTGGGGTTACATAGATAAATAGATATTACCGACTTCCCTATTCGTCGTACCTAAGATGATTAGAGACTGAGCGATAAGCAACAAAGTCAACGTACCACGCCCATCAATGGTAAAATACTAAAAGCTTACCAACAGACGAAGTCAATAATGAAAGATTGTAATCAATGCGGAAAATGCTGTATCAAATACGGAGATGGCGATCTTGCCGCGACGCAGGAAGAGATTGATTTGTGGGAGTTGTTCAACCCCGATATCTTTGAATACGTTCAAGGCAGCGAAATCTGGTTTGACCCAGAAACTGGCAAACGCCTCACTCGATGCCCATTTCTGGAACTGGTTCCGACCACAGATATGAGCGCTCAAGCCAAGTACACCTGTAGTATCTATTTAGACCGCCCAGAAGATTGCCGACACTACCCGAGTCTGATAAATGAGATGGTAAGAGATGAATGCGAGATGATTGAAGCCGTGGATTTGCAAGACACGAAAAAAGCTCAAAGGAAACTCGACCTATTGATGAAAGACAGCCGCCCTTCAAGCTATTCGTAATTGATGATATTTAAAGGATCCATTCTGCGTTCGCGATTAGCTGTAGCCGTTCGCTATTAACTATTAACTATTAACTAGGGCGTGTTGATCTTTCGTGAGTGTTTTTTGAATAGCATGGTAAAGAGTTATAATTTGCTTTGCCAAAAGT
>NZ_CANLBV010000113.1 GCF_947488985.1 uncultured Vibrio sp. | reverse complement strand
TCTATCGGATTCTTACATGTTGGTAGGATCATTCAACTGATCTGCCGATTATTGTCTTAACTGATCGGCATTAGAGCTTACGAGCTCTGCTTTTTTATTGGTGGGTAACAAGCACTCGTTAAGTCTGAGCTGGTTTCAAATAATGAATGGCGGTGGCTTGAACTTTATCCAATTCATCTTGGAGCTCAAACAGCTCTGGCTCAATATCTTCAACGGAATTGCCTGAACGCAGCGCTTTCTCTATCGTTGCACATACCGATTTTAGCCTTGGGACGCCGCTGTACGAGCTGCTGCCATGCATCTTATGAATGATGTGTATCAGTTCTTCAACGGGGTAGTCGCTGTCTTCTATCGCTTTGTCCGCTGCGTCATAAACCTCAGGAATAAAGTCGACCAGCATTTGCAGCATATCGCGTGCAAGGTCTTCCTTATTGGCGGCTTGCTTTAATGCTGCCTGCCAATCAATGATGATGTTTTTATGCACGCTAGCCTCTGTCTCTGAAACTGGGCTATGGTCGATTTCTGTAGAAACTGCCGGGTGGGCAGGGTCAATTTTCTCAATATGTTCAACTGCAGAAGTCGGACTCCAATGGATCAGCACTTGTTGTAATACATGCTCTTCAATTGGCTTGGTGAGGTAATCATCCATGCCCGCTTCAAGTAAGCGATCACGCTCTCCTGTCATCGCATGAGCGGTGACAGCAATGATGGGGGTATTGGCATTATTAGCCAGTTTTTTAATGTGCTGACAGGCGGTAACGCCATCCATTTGCGGCATTTGAATGTCCATGAAGATGATATCAAACGGAGTCTCGCTTGCTTTGTCGATGGCCTGTTGACCGTTGGTGCAGCTGATCACCGTTTCGACTCGCTCTTTTAGGAGTGCGGTAATCAATTTTAGGTTTGCAGGGTTATCATCGACCGCTAATACTGTCAGTGGCAGTTTCTCTTCTGAGTGCGTTTCAATCGCTGGCGCAATCAGTACTGGTGCTTGATTCGAAATCAGGGTTTGAAGTAATTTTTTACGAGAAATAGGCTTAGTAATACACTGAACATCGACTTCTGTTATTAGTCGTTCACCTAAAGCGAGCTCGGTAATTGGCGTACCAATAATCACGTTTTGGGCCATTTTCTTGGCGCGGATCGCCCAATCACTTACGGTTTCAAAATCGTAATCTTGGTTCGCAGCCAGGTTCAGCAGTACATAGTCATAAGTTGTTGACTCATCTGGGATCGCGGAGCGATAAGTGATCATTAGGCCTTCTTGAGTTAACACATGCTGAATGATCGATGCCGTTTGCATGTTTGGCTCGATAAGCAGCAGTTGCTTACCTTGCAGACACTGAGTTTCAATCAACTCTGTTACCGGCATATCTGTTGTCGATAATCTTAGGGTAAACCAGAAGGTCGAACCTTGGTGTAGGCGACTGGTTAGGCTGATCTCTCCGCCCATTTGGCTGACCAGTTTTTGGGTGATCACGAGCCCGAGCCCTGTACCACCGTAACGACGAGAGATGCTCGCATCGGCTTGACTGAAAGCTTGGAACAGTTGGGCTTGTTGACGTTCAGAGATACCAATACCGGTATCGCGAACCATGAATTGCAGCTCGATGTTATCTTCACTATGTGAACGAAGTTCAACGCTGATATCAATATTGCCACGTTCGGTAAATTTGATTGAGTTGCCAACCAAGTTCGTTAGGATTTGCTGGATACGCAATGGATCACCCACCACGCCAGCGGGCACTTTAGGATCTATCTTAAGGGTCAACTCCAGACCTTTTTCATGAGCATTGGTTGCTTGAAGGTTCACTACCTCTTCAAGACTGGCTTGGAATTCAAATGGAATATTTTCCAGAGCGAGCTTACCGGCTTCGAGTTTCGAGAAATCCAAGATATCGTTAATGATACTCAGCAAGTTGTTAGCTGAACGTTCAATGGTTTGCAGGTAGTCGGTTTGGCTATTCGACAGTTGGGTCTTGAGCATTTGGCGAGTAAAACCAATCACACCGTTGAGTGGCGTTCTGAGTTCGTGGGACATGTTTGCCAAGAATTCAGATTTAACTCGAGCCGCTTCTTGAGCGCGCTTTTTCGCGATGTCTAATTCAACGTTTTGAATCTCTAACTGCTCGAGGGTTTCACGCAGATCTGAGGTCGCTTGGTCGATACTGTGCTGCATCTCAACGTGATACTCGGATAGCGATACGGCCATCGAGTTGATACCGTTTTTCAGCGAGTCTAGCTCACCATGCATGGTTCCTTCGATACGCACATCTAAGTGACCACGGCGAATTCTGTCAACCATGTTCTTCATATGAGTGATCGGTTGAGTCACGTCATGCATCAAGCGAAAGGCAAACACACCCGATAACCCAAGTCCGAGGATTAGTACCAAGAAAACCGAGAACACCTCTTGATATTGCTGCAATCGAAGCGACGATAGGTCGAGTTCTATTGCGATATAGCCGAGCGGTTGGTTAGTTTGCGATTGACCGTTAACTGAGTTGATGAACTGACCTTCAGCAATGATAGGCGTCCTAAGGATCAGCGTATTGTCGAGTTGGTTTGAAGAACTCAGATGCGGTATTTCCTGATCTTTCGGGTAGGTGAGACTTTCAAAATTAGGGTGGAAGTTTGAGGTAACAAATAGCTCGTGGCGGTCATCAAACACCGCAATACTGCGTACCAGGTTAGAGTTCTTACGGTGCGCATAGCTGATGAGTTGACGAACGGATTCGCGGCTTTCGACCTTCATATCAGATTCACTCGCGATCGCCAGTGGCTCGATAATACTGGTGCCAGTGTTAACCACCTGTCCCTCTAGGTCTTGATAACGGTTAAATGAGAAAAATGCACTCAATAGCAACCCAATAATAAGAGTTGGAGCTAGAGTTAAGGTAATTACACGGGCTCTTAAGCCATATCTGGTCATGTTCTTTAATTACATCGAAGTCTGGATATGGGAAAATAACGCACACAATGGCGGTTAAGTGAACGGTAAGCTTAATCAAAGCCGTGACGTTCGACAATGATTCCAAGACATAATAGTGAGTCTTGGATACCAATTACTCATTAAAAGAGACATTAGGCACAAGCAATGGCACGTTTTTTCCAACCCAAAAAGAAAACTCAACTCGAGACCAAGCATCAATCGGTTTTGGTTGAACGAATGGATCACAATGGCGCTGGCATCGCTTATCAGAAAAATAAACCGGTTTTCATTGATGGCGTATTGCCCGGTGAGCAGGTGGTTATTCAACTGACTGAGAGTAAAAGCAAGTTTGCTCGTGCAAAGCTCATTAAACTACTTAAGCCGAGCGAGCAGCGTTTAAAGCCGTTTTGTAAGCACTTTAATCAGTGTGGTGGCTGTCATCTTCAGCACCTTGGGTACTCATCTCAGGTTGAGCACAAGACTCAGTCGCTAATGCACTTGATGAACCCATACCAGAGTGATATCACCGAGATTATCCCGCCGATCTTAGGGGATAAAACTGGCTATCGACGTCGTGCGCGTATCAGCCTATTTGTTGATAAAAAGACCCAACAGCTGCAGTTTGGTTTCCGTAAGAAGCAAAGTAAGCTGATCGAAAACATCACCGACTGTGCCGTGCTTGATCCTCGCCTCAATGCCTTACTGCCAAAGCTGAAAAGTTTACTTAATACTTTCAATAGTCTTACGTCTTTAGGACACGTTGAATTGGTGTTGGGCGATACTAACCCGGTGATGGTGCTACGTCATCTTAAGCCTTTAGCTGAAACTGATGAGCAAGCGCTGATTATGTTAGCAAAAGAAGAAGGTGCAACGCTGTATTCAATGCCTGAAACCGATAAATTGGTGCGCTTGGTCGGTGATACGCCAGCTTATAGCGAAACGGGTGTCACTCTACCTTTTGAGCCCAACCACTTTATTCAAGTCAATCAGAAAGTGAACCAACAGATGGTTGCTCAAGCGATTGAGTGGCTAGAACCTCAAGTGGATGAGCGAGTGCTTGACCTTTTTTGTGGTCTAGGTAACTTCAGTTTGCCGATCGCACAACAATCGTCGTTTGTAGTTGGGGTGGAAGGCGTGGATGAAATGGTTCAGCAAGCCACATCGAATGCGGCGTTAAACCAGTTAGGCAATACGGAATTTTACCAAGCTAACCTTGAAGAAGAGTTGTCTTCACAACCTTGGGCAAAAGAGAAGTTCGATAAAGTACTGCTTGACCCAGCACGCGCGGGAGCGAGTGGGATCGTTGATCAAATTTCAGCATTAGGCGCGAAGCGTGTGGTTTATGTTTCGTGTAATCCTGCTACTCTAGCTAGAGATTCTGAGAGCTTAGAAAAACAAGGCTATCAATTAGCCAAACTGGGGATGTTGGACATGTTTCCGCACACCAGTCACCTAGAATCGATGGCTCTCTTTATCAAGGCTTAGAGGCCCTTAAACCAGGCTTCAAATGAATCACAAAGGCGCGGGGAAACCTGCGCTGATATCAATATGTGTCGAACTAACTTGGAATCCGTTAGTCATATTGAGTTGGGTATAAAACATAATAACTAGGAAGGCATGATGGTTGCGGTACGAAGCGCACATTTAAACCCAAGCGAACAGTTTGAGCTAGAAAATTGGATAGCGTCACTGAATCAAGATGCTAAAACCTCGAATAAACTGATCAAAGTTTATCATCACTGTGAAGAGCTATTAAAAGATCACGAACAAGCGCCTCTTTTACTTTGGCGTGGACGCGAAATGATCGAGATCTTAGTTACGCTGTCCATGGACCGTGCCACTTTAATTGCGGCACAACTTTTTCCTGTTGTCTCGAGCGGCGTTTTTGAGCGCGAAGCGTTTGAAGAAAGTTACGGTAAAGAAACCGTCAAGTTGATTGATGGCGTTGAAGAGATGGCAGCCTTAGGTCAGCTTAATATCACCCTTGAAGGCAGTGCAGCCTCGGGTCAAGTCGATAACGTTCGTCGTATGCTATTAGCGATGGTGGATGACTTTCGTTGCGTCGTTATTAAGTTAGCAGAGCGAATCTGTAACCTTATTGAAGTCAAAAAGGCTCCTGATGCTGTGCGCCGTGCGGCAGCAAAAGAGTGTACTAACATATACGCACCACTGGCTAACCGTTTAGGTATTGGTCAGCTTAAGTGGGAAATCGAAGATTACGCATTCCGCTATCAACAGCCTGACACCTACAAGCAGATTGCTAAGCAGTTGTCTGAGCGTCGTATCGTACGTGAACAGTACATTACGGATTTTGTGGATGATTTAACGGCTGAAATGAAGCGTTCAAACATTAACGCTGAAGTCAGTGGTCGTCCTAAGCACATCTACAGCATCTGGCGTAAAATGCAGAAGAAAGGTTTGGCCTTTGATGAGCTGTTTGATGTGCGTGCTGTGCGCATCATCGCCGACCAACTGCAAGACTGTTATGCCAGCCTCGGTGTGGTTCATACCAAATACAAACACCTACCGAGTGAGTTTGATGACTACGTGGCAAACCCTAAGCCAAATGGTTATCAATCAATTCACACCGTGGTTCTTGGCCCAGAAGGCAAGACCATTGAGATTCAGATCCGCACTAAGCAGATGCATGAAGACTCAGAGCTCGGCGTCGCGGCGCACTGGAAATACAAAGAAGGTGCGTCAAGCGGTCGTAGTGGCTACGACGAGAAAATTACCTGGTTGCGTAAGCTTATTGATTGGCAAGAAGAGATGTCGGATTCTGGTGAAATGCTGGATGAAGTTCGCAGCCAAGTCTTTGATGATCGTGTTTACGCCTTCACCCCTCGTGGTGACGTGGTTGATTTACCAATGGGCGCGACACCGTTGGATTTCGCATACCATATCCACTCAATGGTTGGACACCGTTGTATTGGGGCTAAGGTTGCTGGGCGTATCGTGCCTTTCACCCACAAGCTATCGATGGGCGATCAGGTTGAAATCATCACCCAGAAAGAGCCTAACCCCTCTCGAGATTGGTTGAACCCAACCACAGGTTTTGTGCATTCAGGCCGAGCTCGCGCGAAGATTAACGCTTGGTTCCGTGCCGAAAGCCGTGAAAAGAACCTAGAGGCAGGCCGAGACATCTTAGAGACTGAGCTAACCAAAGTCGGTGCCACCCTAAAAGATGCTGACCAATACGCCTTAAAACGCTTTAACGTCAACACGCCAGACGAGCTATACGCAGGTATTGGCAGTGGTGACTTACGTATTAACCAAGTGGTTAATCACATCAACGCCCTAGTTAACAAACCCACGGCGGAAGAAGAAGACCAAAAAGCATTAGAGAAGCTGCTTGAGTCGGAGAATAAGCCAGCTCAGCAGAGCCGTCCGAAGAAGGATGCGGTGGTTGTTGAAGGTGTCGATAACCTAATGACGCACCTTGCGCGTTGTTGCCAACCGATCCCTGGCGATGTGATAAAAGGCTACATTACGCAAGGCCGTGGTATCTCAGTGCACCGTGCGGATTGTGAGCAGTTGAATGAGCTAAGCTTGCATGCTTCTGAGCGTATTATTGATACCGTATGGGGCAGTGGTTTTGTCGGTTCCTACATTTTAACGCTGCGTGTCGAAGCGCTAGAGCGTAATGGCCTACTGAAAGACATCACCTCACTGTTCTCAAATGAAAAGATCAGCGTGACCACAATGAAGAGCCGTATCGACTACAAACGTCAATTGTCGGTGATGGATTTTGATTTGGAAGTGACTAACATTGAGATCCTGAGTCGAGTGACCAGTCGAGTAGAGCAAATCAAAGATGTAATGAGTGTTAAACGCCTCGGCTAAAATTCTCGTCATACTTGAAGCTATGGCGTTGTTGCCTGCGCGCACTCGCTCAATCACATAGACAAGCTATGCTCAGGAGTCTCGCTTGCTTGTCGCCTAGCCACAGTTTCAATTATTTAGAGAATTAGACAGTATTAACAAAGGTGAGTGGTTTTGGCTGCTCACCTTTTTTTAGTTTTAGAAGACGTTATAAATTTAAAAATCAAAGACAGAAATAGGAAGAAAACGATGAATCACCCGATTGAACAACTTGAACAGATCATGACTAAGCTGCGCGATCCAGAAGGTGGCTGTCCTTGGGATTTAAAACAAAATTTTGAAACAGTTGTCCCGCATACTATCGAAGAGACGTACGAAGTGGTGGATGCGATTCACAACCAAGATTGGCCGAATCTACAAGAAGAGCTAGGTGACCTCCTGTTTCAGGTGATTTTCTACAGTCAGCTAGCGAAAGAGCAGGGGCTGTTTGAGTTTTCTGATGTGGTTGACGGTATTAATGAGAAGCTCACACGTCGTCATCCGCATGTGTTTTCTGATACTGAATTTGCCAGTGACGAAGACATTAATGCCAATTGGGAAGCCGAAAAAGCCAAAGAAAAAGCGCAGGCAGGAAAAACTCAAGAAAGTATTCTAGACTCAATACCAAACTCTCTACCTGCGCTTTTGTGTGCTACAAAGATGCAAAAACAAGTCGCGAAATATGGCTTTGATTGGGACTCGATTGGCCCGGTGGCGGATAAGGTATTGGAGGAGGTTGATGAGGTGCTAGAAGAAGCACTTCAAGTGACGCCAAATGAAGATTTAGTTGAAGAAGAGCTCGGAGATTTGTTGTTTGCGACGGTCAATTTAGTACGACATTTGGGTAAAAATCCAGAATCGGCCTTGAATAAAGCCAATCTGAAATTTGCCCGTCGTTTTAAAGGGGTGGAACAAAAGGTTCGTCAACAAGATAAAACTTTAACGGACTTTTCGCTCCAACAGCTTGATTCTATGTGGGATCAGGTAAAAGTGGCGGAGAAAAAATAGCCAGAGCTTTTATCATGAATTGATTTGAAGCAAAAAATAAAAAACAGCAGTGTGATAGATTTCACGTTGTGGCGATAAGGGGCTTCTGGTATATTTTCATCCCGTCCAGAAGTAATCCATTTCCCTCATTCAACCAATTTCAGGTTAAACATGACGACAAATTACATTTTTGTTACTGGCGGGGTTGTATCCTCTCTAGGTAAAGGTATTGCAGCAGCATCTCTTGCCGCTATTTTAGAAGCTCGTGGTCTTAAAGTGACTATGATGAAGCTTGACCCTTACATCAACGTTGATCCAGGCACTATGAGCCCGACTCAGCACGGTGAAGTGTTCGTTACGGAAGATGGCGCTGAAACAGACCTTGACCTTGGTCACTATGAGCGATTCATTCGCACCAAGATGACGAAGCGTAACAACTTCACTGCAGGTCGTGTTTATTCAGACGTACTAGCAAAAGAACGTCGTGGTGATTACCTAGGTGCAACTATTCAGGTTATCCCACACATAACTAACTCGATCAAAGAGCGTGTTATTTCTGGTGCTGAAGGCCACGATATCGCAATCGTTGAAGTGGGTGGTACAGTAGGTGATATCGAATCTCTACCGTTTATGGAAGCGATTCGTCAGCTAGCCGTAGAGCTAGGCCGTGAACGTGCAATGTTCATGCACTTGACTCTCGTTCCTTACCTAGCAGCAGCGGGCGAAGTGAAAACTAAGCCGACGCAACACTCAGTAAAAGAGCTGCTATCTATCGGTATTCAGCCAGACATCCTAGTTTGTCGTTCAGACCGTAATATTCCTTCGAATGAGCGTAAGAAAATTGCTCTGTTCTGTAATGTGCAAGAAAATGCAGTTATTTCTATGCGCGATGTTGACTCTATCTACAAGATCCCTCAGCTTATTAAAGCTCAAGGCACAGATGAACTTGTATGTAAGCGTTTCGGCATCACAGCTCCAGAAGCCGACCTGTCTGAATGGGAACAAGTAATTTACGAAGAAGCTAACCCAACGGGTGAAGTGACGATTGGTATGGTTGGTAAGTACATTGAACTACCAGACGCATACAAATCAGTAAATGAAGCGCTAAAACACGCAGGCTTGAAAAACCGTCTAAGCGTCACTATTAAGTACGTAGATTCACAAGATGTTGAGTCTCGTGGCGTAGAAGTTTTAGAAGGCCTAGATGCAATCCTAGTTCCTGGTGGCTTTGGTGACCGTGGTGTTGAAGGTAAGATTCTTGCTGCTCAATACGCTCGTGAAAACAAAGTACCGTACTTAGGTATCTGTCTAGGTATGCAAGTAGCGCTTATCGAGTACGCGCGTAACGTTGCGAAAATGGAAGGGGCGCACTCTTCTGAATTCTGTACTGAAACTAAGTACCCAGTTGTAGGTCTTATCACTGAATGGACTGATGGCGAAGGTAAAGTGGAAGAGCGTACAGAATCATCTGACCTAGGCGGCACGATGCGTCTTGGTTCACAGCTTTGTCACCTAGCGAAAGGGACAAAAGCATACGAATTATACGGTAGTGCGACGATCCATGAACGTCACCGCCACCGTTACGAAGTGAACAACAATCTTCGTCCACAAATTGAAAAAGCGGGCCTTAAAGTATCGGGTCTATCTGCGGACAAGAAACTGGTTGAAGTTATTGAGAACCCGAACCATCCATGGTTTGTTGCAGCTCAGTTCCACCCAGAGTTCACTTCAACACCGCGCGATGGTCACCCATTGTTTGCAGGTTTTGTTAAAGCGGCTGGTGAGTTCCAGCGCGGCGAGTTAGAGAAGTAAAATGAATACCGGTAGCAGCGTAAGTTGTGCTGCTACCTTTAAATTTGACATTTATATATTCAACGAGAAGGAAACATTCAATGTCTAAGATCGTTAAAGTTCTAGGTCGTGAAATCATCGATTCACGTGGTAACCCAACTGTAGAAGCTGAAGTACACCTAGAAGGCGGTTTCGTAGGTATGGCTGCTGCTCCATCTGGCGCATCTACTGGTTCTCGCGAAGCTCTTGAGCTACGTGACGGCGACAAATCACGTTTCCTAGGTAAAGGTGTTCTTAAAGCTATTGAAGCTGTAAACGGCCCAATCGCTGAAGCTCTAGTTGGTAAAGACGCTAAAGCTCAAGCTGACGTTGACCAAGTTATGATCGACCTTGACGGTACTGAGAACAAATCTCAGTTCGGCGCGAACGCTATCCTAGCGGTTTCTCTAGCGAACGCTAAAGCTGCTGCTGCTGCTAAAGGCATGCCTCTATACGAGCACATCGCTGAGCTAAACGGTACTGCTGGTCAGTTCTCTATGCCTCTACCAATGATGAACATCATCAACGGTGGTGAGCACGCTGATAACAACGTTGATATCCAAGAGTTCATGATCCAACCAGTTGGCGCTAAAACTCTTAAAGAAGCTCTACGTGTAGGTGCTGAAGTATTCCACAACCTAGCTAAAGTACTTAAGGCGAAAGGCCTAAGCACTGCTGTTGGTGATGAAGGTGGTTTCGCTCCTAACCTTGAGTCTAACGCTGCTGCACTAGCTGCAATCAAAGAAGCTGTAGAAGCTGCTGGTTACGAGCTAGGTAAAGACGTTACTCTAGCGATGGACTGTGCTGCATCTGAGTTCTTCGACAAAGAAGCTGGCAACTACAACATGAAAGGCGAAGGTAAAATCTTCACTTCTGAAGAGTTTAACCACTACCTAGCTGAGCTAGCTAACCAGTACCCAATCGTTTCTATCGAAGACGGTCTAGACGAGTCAGATTGGGATGGCTTCAAGCACCAAACTGAACTACTAGGTGACAAGCTTCAACTAGTAGGTGACGATCTATTCGTTACAAACACTAAGATCCTTGCAAAAGGTATCGAGATGGGTGTTGCTAACTCTATCCTTATCAAATTCAACCAAATCGGTTCTCTAACAGAGACTCTAGCTGCTATCAAGATGGCTAAAGACGCAGGTTACACAGCTGTAATCTCTCACCGTTCTGGCGAAACTGAAGACGCAACTATCGCTGATCTAGCGGTAGGTACTGCTGCAGGTCAAATCAAAACAGGTTCTATGAGCCGTTCTGACCGTGTTGCTAAGTACAACCAACTTATCCGTATCGAAGAAGCTCTAGGTTCTAAAGCTCCTTACAACGGTCTTAAAGAAGTTAAAGGTCAGTAATTCCTAGCGAATTATTAGCTTAAAGCTTTTGAAAGCGCTCTACTTCGGTAGGGCGTTTTTTTTGCCTAAAATTCGTGATCCCCTAGACTGACGAAGGAAGGAATAGGAATATCTTTTTTACCTTTGACGCGATAGATTCTCAACTTATACCAATTTGATTATTTAATTGGTCAGCTTAGTCCAACTTCGGTAGCACATAGATATAACCTTCTCAGTCGACT
>NZ_CANLBV010000112.1 GCF_947488985.1 uncultured Vibrio sp. | reverse complement strand
GTCAGTGTAATTATCATAGTTCGTAGCATGATCCTGATTTTACTAAAAATCAAGCACCTTCAATGATCACGGGTATACATCTACACAGTCAAACGGAATTAGATATTTATTAAGGATCATGAAGGCGTTATGGATATTATAATTGATGATTTATCGGGCGGTGCAGTGCTTGGGTTGCTGGAAGAGCACCTGGCCGATATGTACGCGACATCCCCACCGGAAAGCGTGCATGCGCTCGATATTGAAGGGTTAAAGTCACCACAGGTCACCTTTTTCAGCGCTTGGCAAGACAGCCAATTACTCGGCTGTGTGGCCATTAAAGAGCTCGATAGCCAACACGCAGAGCTCAAGTCGATGAGAACCTATCAGTTTGCGCGAAATTCAGGGGTTGCTAGCCAGTTATTGAAGCATGTCATCGATATCGCGAAACATCGCAACTATCAACGTATCAGCTTAGAGACAGGATCAGAAGATTATTTTAAACCCGCACGTAGTCTGTATCAGAAGTTTGGGTTCGGCTATTGCGAACCTTTTGCCGACTATAGCCTAGATCCCAATAGTCAATTCATGACGCTGCCCTTAAATTCATGATACTGAAATTCATGACGATTCACCCTAATTCGCTGCCTATATAACCCCCTTAAGGTCATTAACATGTCGACTTATTTTGCCGGTTTTTCGCTCGGCTTATCATTAATCTTAGCGATTGGCTCCCAGAACGCCTTTGTTCTTAAACAGGGCTTGAAGAATCAACACGTACTGGCTGTGTGCGCGGTATGTGCGATTTCAGATGCGTTATTAATCAGTTTCGGTGTCATGGGCTTTGGCGCGTTGGTTAAGCAATTTCCACAAATCGAACTCTTTGCGCGCTATGGTGGGGCGATCTTCTTGGTAGGGTATGCATTTTTGAGTTTTCGCTCTGCCTTCACTGCAACGCACGCCTTACAGGCTGATAATCACGCCAACACTTCTTTGTTTAAATCGGTACTTATGTGTTTGGCGTTTACTTGGTTAAACCCCCATGTTTATCTCGATACTGTGGTGTTATTGGGCTCAATCTCCACCCAATATCAGCCGAATCAGTTGCTGTTTGGCGCGGGTGCTGTCACCGCATCGTTCGTGTTCTTCTTCTCTTTGGGTTATGGGGCGCGCTTCTTAACGCCATTGTTTAAAAAGCCGATATCATGGAAGGTGCTTGAATTTATTGTCGGTGTGATCATGACCTCGATTGCGATATCGCTGATTGTCTGAGTAGAGGCATTGATGCGGTATGAAGGCGCGTGTCAAAAATCTTTCCACTTTTTAAACTAGGGCGTGTTGACCTTTCGTGGTTGAATTTTGTTCGAGATAAAAGCCAATGGTGTTGTGTTCGACGAGGAGCCACGAGCCGAAGCGTATGGCACGGTGGTGGTATTCCAAGATTTGTACGATACAAAGTGAGATTTACTGCAACTCAATCGCCCTAATCAATAACCACCCATTGATCTTGTGTCGTGCAAAGCGCTCTCAGCCAGAGCGTTTTTTTGTGCTAGGAGCTTTTTTGTGCTACGAGCTTTAATGTACCAAGAGCTAAGCTTGGTGAGTCTGTATGAAAAATGACTGATAAGCTGATTTTCACACGCTTGTCACAGGCAATGATGCTAAGCCATTGGTAGTTGATAGGTATTTTGGTAAATTACAGCTATTACCGATATCCAGTGAGCAGCAATGAAGATCCTTCACACCTCCGATTGGCACCTTGGCCAAAACTTCTACAATAAAAGCCGTAAGAATGAACACCAACGGTTTTTGCAGTGGCTACTTGAGCAAGTGACAGAGCACAACATCGACGCAATCATTGTTGCTGGCGATATTTTCGATACCAGTACGCCACCAAGTTACGCTCGTGAGATGTATAACCAGTTTGTGGTCGACGCAAATAAGATAGGCTGCCAATTGGTGCTATTGGGTGGAAACCACGATTCCGTCTCGGTGCTTAAAGAGACGCAACAGATCCTCAAACACATGGGTGCTGACGTGATCCCCAATACCAATCAAGATCATGCTACTCAGGTTGTCGAACTCACAGGAAAAAGTGGTGATGTAGAAGCTTTGGTGTGTGCCATTCCCTTTATTCGCCCGCGCGATGTATTGACCAGCCAAGCGGGAGTCACTGGCGTGGAGCGTCAAAAGCAGCTCGGGGATGCCATCAAACAGCACTACCAAGGTGTTTATGATGCCGCAGTAGAAAAACGTGCGACGTTTGTAAACAGCGAACAGATGCCGATCATCGCCACTGGTCACTTAACGGCGATGGGCGTTCAACAATCGGATTCAGTGCGCGATATCTACGTCGGTAACCTCGATGGCTTTGCCGCCGATGGCTTCCCTGATGCCGACTACATCGCACTGGGCCATATCCACCGCCCACAAGTGGTGGCAAAGCGTGAATACATTCGTTACTGCGGCTCGCCAATCCCACTAAGCTTTGATGAACTTAAATCTCAGAAGCAGGTATGTGTGGTTGAGTTTGTTGCAGGCGATCGCAGCATTTCTCAACTGCCCGTGCCAACCTTCCAACCCCTCGCTGAAATCAAAGGCGACTTGAGCGAAATTGAATCGCAGCTGAATCAGTACAGCGGACTAGATAATGAGCAAAGCGTGTGGCTATCGATAGAGGTACAAGCGCAAGACTACTTATCGGATCTACAAGAGCGTATGCGCGCACTGACCGAAGACTTAAATGTGGAGGTGCTTCAACTGCGCCGAGCAAGAGAGCGCCGTAATCAATCGTTAGAGCAAGAGTCGGCAGAAACGCTGTCTGAGCTGAGCCCTATGGATGTGTTCAGCAAGCGTATTGCGCTCGAAGAGTTTGAGACGGAATCTGAAAAGGCGCGTTTAGAGCGCATGACGGTGAAGTTTAAACAAGTGATGGTCGAAGTGTCTGAAAGCACTCAAGCGTCAAATAAAGTAGAAGAGTAACCCGTATGAAGATTTTAAGCCTAGAGTTTGAAAACCTGAACTCTTTGAAAGGGCGTTGGAAGCTCGATTTTACCCAATCGCCATTTGCGGAAAACGGTCTGTTTGCGATTACTGGCCCAACTGGAGCGGGTAAAACCACCATTCTTGATGCGATTTGCTTGGCACTTTTCCATCGCACACCGCGTTTGAAAAGCATTGCCAAAGGTAATAATGAATTGATGACGCGCGGCACTGGCGAGTGCTTTGCTGAGCTTGAATTTGAAGTACAAGGTAAAACGTACCGCTCTAACTTCCACCAAAAGCGCGCACGTGGCAAACACGATGGCGCACTGCAAACACCGACCTGTGAATTCGCCGATGCAGACACAGATAAAGTGTTAGAGACCATGCTCACCAAGAAGATCAGGTTGGTGGAGCAGGTCACGGGGCTCGATTTCTCACGATTTACTAAATCGATCATGCTGTCTCAGGGTGAGTTTGCGGCGTTCCTTAATGCCAATGCCAACGACCGTGCGGAGTTACTGGAAGAGCTGACGGGTACCGAAGTGTATAGCCTGATCTCAGAGCGCATCTACGATCACTTTAAGTCGAGTGAAACGTCGCTTAATCATCTCAAAGCGAAAGCAGAAGGCGTGAGTTTACTCTCGGAAGAACAAATCCAAGCGCTAACCACTGAGCGAGAAACGTTAGAAGCTGAGCAAAAGCGCTTAGCCGAGCAGTTAAAAGAGTGGCAAGCCCATCTCAGCTGGTGGAAAGACATTACCAAAGCTGAACACACGCTTGTTGCCAGTGAGCAGGATCTTAAAACCGCGCAAGATGAGTTAGACCGCAACCAATCTTCACTAGAGCGTTTGGCCAACAGTGAACCAGCGGAGAAGTTACGTCCAGCTCATAAGGATTTAAAGCGCTGCCAACAAGAGGTTATGAGCACTCAAGCTAGCTTAGACAACAGCACTAAGCTACTTGCCGCTCGCGATGCAGAAAAAAAAGACGCGCAGAGCAAGCTTTCTCAACGCAGTGCGATTGTCGAACAGGTAAAAGCCGAACAGCAAGATCAAGAGAAGATCATCGAGCAGGTTCGCCCGTTAGATAACCACATTGCAGTGCTCAAAGACAAACAAACTGCGGCCGTTAATGCGGTGAATACACTCAATGAGCAGCGCACGCAGCAGATCAATCAACAGGTCGTTTTGGTTAAAAAAGTTGATGAGCTAAAACAACAGCAACAACTCAGCGCTGAGTACCTAAATAACCATCAAGCTGACCAACAGTTAGAAAAACACTTAGGTCAGTGGCAGGCCAAAGTTGAGCAGGTTCGCACCTTAGAGCGTCAGCATTCAGAGCAGTTGAACTCAGCGCAGCAAGCCGCAGCGGCCGTTGATGCGCAGCAATCGATCATCAAAACGGTTCAAGACGCAAAGGCATCACAAGACAAAACCTTAGCGGAATTTGTGGTGGCTGAAACTCACGCGCAGCAGCAGTGGCAAACCTTGCAAGGCGCGACCAGTGAACAAGGGCTGCTCGCGCAAAAAGATCGGTTGGAGTTTTGGAATCGTAATTCGCACTCATTACTTGAGATAAACCGTAGCTTCCTAAATGCCCAGCAACAACAGCACGCAAAAAAACAAACGCATCAAACGAATACGGAGCTGCGTGACAAGCTTTCGAAAGAGCGTGAAGTGCTGGTAGAGCGATACAAAGAGAAAGAGACCTCACTTGAGCGATTAAGCCGTTTGATTGCACAAGAGGGTGAATTAGCGAAGTATCGTACGACCTTAGAATCGGGAGCTGAGTGCCCGCTGTGTGGATCAACCGAGCATGTGATTGAGCAATCCCAAGATGTTACCGATCTCGCCGCTCAGGAAAAACGCGAAAAGCTTGAGTTAGCAGCCATTAAAAAAGAAGGCCAAGATCATCGTCAGCAGTTAGATTCTCTTGCTCCCATCATTACTGGGCTGAGTGACGATATTCAGCGAGCGCAAGCGGACATTCAGCAAGCGCAACTTAACTGGCAAGGCGTGATCGGCAAGCTACAACAGAGCTTAACAGGCTTCGATGATGCAGATCCGGAATTAGCGCTGCTAACGAACAACGATTTAGGCAACGAAGCGGCAGTAGTTTATTTCACCGAGCAGTGTGAGCAGCAATTAAATCACACCATTCAGCAGCTAAAAGCGTTGGTTGATGCCAAAGCGTTTTTTGCTGAAGCTGAAAAACAGCGCCTGTCTGCGAGTGTCGAAGCCGATAAAGTGCAGTCTAATTTAGAGTTAGCTAAGCAGCGCTTAGCCGATCTCAATAAGCAAAATCACAGCATAAATGAACAAGTGATCCAGATAGCTCAAGCAAAAGAGCAGCAATGGAACGATTTGAAAGCGAGTATTGTTCAAACCGCTATCGAAGCACCTGAACTTGAACATATTGATGATTGGTTTACAGAGAAGTCACAAGCATCAAACCGATGGCAGCAGACTCAGCAGCTACAAGCCGATATTGAGAAGCAGCTGATCACGCAAAATGCTGAACTGAAAAGCTTGGATGACAAGCTCAGCAGCGCAGAAAAAGAGCTTGCAACTTTGACGCAAGAGAGTGAGTCTCTAGTGTCAGAGCTTACTCGCATTACCGGTGACAGATCGGAGTTGTTTGGTGACCAAGATATTCAAACCACCAGCAATGCGATGAAGCAAAAAGTCACTGAAGCGGTTAGCGCGTTTGATGACGCGCAGTTGGTGTTTAACCGCTGTGAACTTGAATATCGAACTGAACAAACCAAACACACTAGCTTTTCTGAAGCGCTGGTCAGCAATCAATCAAGTCATACTCAAGCCATTAATGCTTGGCAAGAAGCGCTGAAAATCAGTCCATTCGAAGGTGAAACCGATTTTGTAGCGGCGTTGTTGGATGAAGAGATTAGAACTCAGCTGCAAAGCCTGAAGAAGTCTTTAGACGAAGCGATAGTCAGTGCCCAGGCTCGTTTGAACACCGCTAAAGCGACGCAGGTGGAATTGCAAAACCACGCCAACGCGCAAAAATGGCAAGAGCAAGACCAACAGCAGGTGGAGCTTGCGACAACGGAATGCCAGAGCGCACAGCAAAGTCATGCGACAAAGATCGGCGCGATTTCGGCCAATCTTGAAACCGATAACCAGAACCGCAGCAACCAACAAGATCTGTTCAAGCAAATTGACGAGCAACAAGTCGAGTTCGATGACATTTCTCGTCTAAACTCGCTGATTGGTTCTAAGAACGGCGACAAGTTCCGTAAGTTTGCTCAAGGCTTAACACTGGAAAACTTAGTCTATTTGGCGAACAAACAGCTACAGCGGCTGCATGGTCGCTATGAACTGAAACGCAAAGCGGACGATGGCTTAGAGCTGCAAGTGCTCGATACGTGGCAGGGCGATGTGATGCGTGATACCAAGACTCTGTCCGGCGGTGAAAGCTTCTTAGTGAGCTTGGCATTGGCATTAGCGCTTTCTGATCTGGTGAGCTACAAGACCAGTATTGATTCTCTGTTCTTGGACGAAGGCTTCGGTACGCTAGATAGCGATACCTTGGATATCGCTCTTAACGCGCTCGATAACCTCAATGCTTCAGGCAAGATGATTGGCGTGATCAGCCACGTCGAAGCACTGAAAGAGCGAGTGCCCGTGCAGCTTAAAGTGACAAAACACGCAGGTCTTGGTGTCAGTGAAATGGAGCAGCAGTACAAGGTTGTCGCTTAGGTTTTAGCCATATTTATGATTGCAGAATAGATTTAGCAGATCCCCGACTCAGTCAGTTCTCCTTCTCGAGGATGACGGAGTTGTGGGGCTGTTAGCCTTTGCTTCGAAATTACCACTGTTGTCATCCCCTAAAGTGAGGAACGTAATAGAGAATCTCTAGGGCGTTTAGACTCATCAAAAAGGAAACGGCGATGCACAAGAAACTCCATTTACCGACTAAAACATGTCCGGTTTGCCAAAAAACTTTCGCCTGGCGTAAAAAGTGGCAACGTTGTTGGGATGATGTGATCTATTGCTCTGAACGTTGTCGTCGTAACAAATCCTAGGCTTCATACGCTCGAATAGTAATTCATTCTCAATGAATCTCTTTATGAACCAAGCCCGCTAACCCTGATATTTTCATCCTTTATGTTCATTTTGATGAGCCTTTAATCGCTTTGTTATTCATCTCTCACGTTAATATTTCTATCTGTCAGACAACTCATGTATAAAGGCGGCATGAAAATACCTAAAAGAATACAGCCTTTAGTTGACGATGGTTTAGTCGACGAAGTGACAAGCCAACTCATGAGTGGCAAAGAAGCGTCGGTGTACATTGTACGCTGCGGCGATACCATCCGTTGCGCTAAGGTCTATAAAGAGATCAGCCAACGCAGCTTTAAAAAGGCGACCGCCTATCGCGAAGGTCGAAAAGTTCGCAATAGCCGTCGTGCTCGGGCAATGGAGAAAGGCTCGGGCTTTGGTCGTGAGCAGCAAGAAAAGGTTTGGCAAAGTGCTGAGGTCGATGCCTTATATAAATTGGCCGAAGCGGGGGTTCGTGTTCCCGTGCCTTATGGCTGTTTCGACGGTGTATTACTTATGGAGTTGGTGACGGATGACGACGGCTATGTCGCGCCAAGGCTTAACGATGTGGTGATGTCGCCAGAGCAAGCGGTTGAAGATCACGCAGTGATGATGACCTACGTTGCTAAAATGCTGTGCGTGGGTTTGATCCATGGTGACTTGTCTGAGTTCAACGTACTGGTTGATGAATACGGCCCAGTGATTATCGACTTACCGCAAGCGGTTGATGCTTCGGCGAACAACAATGCTGAATGGATGTTGGCTCGTGATATCAATAACATTCGTGATTATTACGCGCAGTTTGCTCCTGAGTTGGCGAACACCGAGTATGCCAAAGAAATGTGGGCACTTTACGAAAAAGGCGACTTAAAGCCAGACAGCAAGCTAACCGGCGAGTTTACGGAAACAGACGATTTGGCTGATATCGAAGCCATCATGCAAGAGATAGACGCTGCGCGAATTGAAGAGCAGAACCGACGCGAACGCGCTAAAGAAGAAAAAGAAGGCGTTGACGACAGCAAATACAATTGGGCTGAGTAATTGTCATCATCGGTTTTGATCTTTAGTTAAAATCAGCCATTACCAATTTAGCTGTTCACCATCATATGCGTAAAAGTGCCCGCTATTATCCGGTGTGGCCGTGCGAATGATGTCCACCAGTTGTTGGGCAACATAGTCAGACTTAAACAACTTGCCTTCAGGGACATTGGCTTGAAATGGCTTTGATAGAGCCGTGTCGGTTGTACCCGGATGCAACGCTAACACCGTACCTTTCTTTATGGTGCGCTGCCACTCAATCGACATGGTTTTGATGAACATGTTGAGGGCTGCTTTCGACGAGCGATAGCTGTACCAACCGCCTAATCGGTTATCTGAAATGCTACCTACCTTAGCTGACACCACGGCAAATTTTGGATTGTCGCTTGCTTTCAGAATCGGTGTGAAGTGCTTTGCCAGTAATAAGCTGGGTAGCGTATTCACAGAGATATTTTTCAGGAAAAACTCAGGGTCAATGGACGATAAGTTCTTTTCAGGCCCAAGATCTGGAGTGTGGAGTATACCCACGCAGTTTATCAACCAGTCAAGTTGGTCAAATTCACAACTCAAACGCTTAATATCAGCTTCGTTGGTGGCGTCGACTTCGTGCCAATTCAAGTGACTGTTTTCGAGTTCCGGCGGCTGAGAGTGGTAAGTCGCGTCTACATGTATATCAAGAAAATCAAACCGAGACAGCTCAGATAATAAGTGTTTAACGACAGCGAAACCAATACCGCCGCTCCCACCGACTACCAATATGTGTAATCTGAATTGCTCCACCATTATAAGTTCTCCAAGTTTTTCATTCGCTGCTCTGCGGTATCAAGTATCGCTTGTTGGTCTTGCTCGTCCATATTGTCCCAAGTGCGATATAACATACCCATACGTGGGTTACGGTTTAACGCATCGCGATGCAGGTTCATAAAGCGCCAGTACAAACTATTGAACGGGCAAGATTGCTCGCCGCTGCGTTCTTTTATCTATGGTATTAGATAAGTCTCGCGCAGTTGAAGTTTAAGTTGAAGTTGAAGTTGCAGGAACGGGAGAGAGGCACTCTATAGCACTTGTTTTCACATCGATAGATAATTGCTCGACTCGCATTCTGAATTGAGTAAACGAGCGCGGAAGGTCGGTGAGTCCAAATGGCAGATCGTTTTTTTCAAACAGGGTAGTGTGGTGCGCTAATAAAATGTTGAGAGCGGGATGGCGTTTCGAGAACAAATCGATTAGGAGCCTTTCGTCATAGCTGCAATGTGAATGAGCGAAAAAATGCGTGATGTTCTGTGAGCATACTATCTCAGCTAATCGTTGCTCTGTGTTGTCTGATTCTATGGGAGTGTTTGAAATCACAATGAGCTGCTGCCCAAGTGCCGATAGGTTTGCTTCGAGATCCGCAATCGACTGGGCAATGAATGCTTGTCTATGCTCACCAAAGTGTTGCTCTTGAGCGAATCGCGCTGAAAATTGAGAGAGTTTTGGCTCGAAAACCACACAAATGAGTTTGTCTACGCTGTTTCGAGCGTGTTGCAATAATGGGTTGTCATTGATTCTTAAGTCGTTTGTAAAAAGATAGAGACCAATATTTTTCATTTTCTACACTCGCTATTTTTCATAATTAAACAATTACGGGCTTATAGGCGAGCGAGATCACAAATGGCCTAGTTAGTCAGTCAATAGTGAATGAAGTCAAAAAGGGTTGTAGAAGTGTGTGTGGTAGTGGGGATGTAGGGCAGTGCTGAAATCTGCCCCTAATATCGTTTAAGCTCTGGTTACTCCATTGGAACCACTAAAATATCAATCGGAGACGCATCGATAATTTGTTTCGTTTGAGAGATAAGTTTATGCCAAAAATCATGGTGGTGACCACACAGCAACAGGTCAATACCATTGGTGTTAATTACCTCATTGATTTTGTCATCTAAATCACCAGTACCTGCAAAAATATGTTTGATAGGATGGTCGGTATAAGCTTCAAACTCTCTCAACTGCTCGAGCGCTTTGTCATTGATCGGTAAGTGGTCATGCTGCTGTTGAATATCATAAATCTCTGGGTAGATCTCCCCATGCGATACGTCGATATACACAAACGAAATATGAGCGTCTAGCTTATCAGCGAAGAAGTTTGCCCTATCAATAAGTGCCTTTGACTCTTCAGCCAGTTCAATTGCGACCAAAATATGTCTGTATTCCATAATTAAAGCCTCTTGTTGTGAGTTGCTATCATAAGCATAGTTTTTGTCGGTACAAATGGTATAGATGAGATCTCATATTGCGCACGATTTCAGGGAATAATTATGAAATTGATGTGTAAATCCGCCGAATTTGGTTTGCGATGGTGCTGATATCGCTGTTAATTCATACAACTCGTTGTTGATTGAAACGATCAACACGATTTATTGCGGCAGTTGTTGAGCATAAAGACTATATTGACTAAAATGACGCACTTTTTATATTTACGTACATACAGGTAATGAACATGAGCGATACTAATTCAAGACCAGCTTTACCAGATCACCTAGCAGGCAACCCACGCAGCCCACACCACGTAGCTGAGTGTTTCGAATACCCAATCGGCATTCGTCTTAATGGTAAAGAGCGTACTGATGTTGAAGAGTACTGCATCAGCGAAGGTTGGGTTAAGATCCCTTCTCCAAAAGCGCTAGATCGTTTTGGTCAGCCTATGCTTATTACTCTTAAAGGCACGGTAGAAGCTTTCTACATCGAAGACTAATCGCTTCGTGTCACTCACAAAATAGAGTGAACAAATATAGCAGTTAAAAGGGTCTAGAGAAATCTATGCCCTTTTTGATTAGCGGTAAGCCTCCGCCTAATCAAGGGGCTGAGCAAAATAAAAATAGAGATAAGGTCAACAACATGGTTAAGGTAATTGATAAGCTAGCGTGGTTATTCATTCAAGATGGCAAGCTGTTGATGGTGAGATCAAAAGGCAAAGAACTCTTCTATCTGCCGGGCGGTAAGCGCGAAGCTGGAGAAAGCGATGAGCAAGCATTGATTCGCGAAATCAAAGAAGAGCTCTCAGTAGATTTAGTGCCTGATTCGATCAAATACGTTGAAACCTTTACCGGGCAAGCGGATGGCAAAGCCGAGGGCGTATCGGTGCAATTGACTTGTTACCTTGGCGATTATACGGGCGAACTGTCTGCTGATGCTGAAATTGAAGAGCTTAAGTTTGTCGATGGTGACGACAGAGCGGTATGCTCATTGGCGGCACTGGTCGCGCTAGATTGGTTAGAAGCGAATCAGTATTTGGCTTAAGGTTCCTAGGGCGTGTTGATCTTTGCTGTACATTTCGCGTTCAACAATACATCGGTAGCCACATCAACATGAATGCCAGCGA
>NZ_CANLBV010000111.1 GCF_947488985.1 uncultured Vibrio sp. | reverse complement strand
ATCTTTCCCTAGAGTCGTGAAGAAAAAGCCAAGCCGATATCCTAGAAAAAACAATGCCGCTCACCTTAAGTGAACGGTATTAGACCATAAGGTCTGTCTTTTGCTTTAGTTGAGGTGGCTTGGTTTGCATGAGGCAACTGGTGGTGACATCAATGATATGTAAACCTGTATTAGTGGCAACAGAAGCGATAACGTTTGCTTATTAAAGAACCTTATTCGTCAACAATCACAAACCTAATCGTAAACAATCACAATTATCTTGCGCTGACTGACAGTAATTGATTGAATAGTTGGGTAAATAAGTAAATAATATCGCCCCGTTTACACGGGGCTTTTTTCTATCGGAGGCACAATGCTCTACCGTCTAGCCAGAACTGGCTTTTTCCAACTTGATGCTGAAAAGGCACATGATCTTGCAATTCAAAACTTCAAGCGCTTTACTGGCACTCCTCTTGATCTTTTTTATCGCCAACAATTACCACACCGACCTGTAGAATGCATGGGTCTTACTTTTAAAAACCCAGTTGGCCTTGCTGCTGGCCTAGATAAAAACGGCGAATGTATTGATGCATTTGGCGCAATGGGTTTTGGTTTCGTAGAAGTAGGAACCGTCACTCCACGTCCACAACCGGGTAATGACAAACCTCGTTTGTTCCGTCTTGTTGAAGCGGAAGGTATCATTAACCGCATGGGCTTTAATAACCTAGGCGTAGACAACCTTGTCGAGAATGTTAAGAAGTCAAACTACGATGGCGTCTTAGGCATCAACATTGGTAAGAATAAAGACACACCAATTGAAAAGGGCGCTGAAGATTACTTGATCTGTATGGAGAAGGTCTATCAGTACGCGGGTTATATTGCTGTGAACATCTCTTCACCAAACACACCGGGACTTCGTTCTTTACAATATGGTGAAGCATTAGATGAGTTATTGACTGATCTGAAAACGAAACAATCTGAACTGGAAGCGAAGCATGGTAAGTATGTTCCTCTTGCACTTAAGATAGCTCCGGATCTAAGTGACGATGAAATTAGCCAAATTTGTGAATCATTGATCAAGAATAAGATCGATGGTGTGATCGCAACGAACACTACATTGGACCGTAGCATTGTTGAAGGCATGAAGCATTGCGATGAAGCGGGTGGCTTGAGCGGACGTCCTGTTCAGTCTCGCAGTACTGAAGTAGTTCGTAAACTTTACCAAGAGCTTGGTGACCAACTTCCGATCATCGGGGTAGGTGGTGTTGACGATTACGTTTCTGCAAAAGAGAAAATGATGGCAGGTGCTAAGCTTGTACAAGTTTACTCTGGCTTTATTTACAAAGGTCCTGGTCTTGTTGCCGACATTGTAAAAAACCTATAGTAGTACATAAACTATAGCGGTCTAAAAATTGATAACGGCACTATAATCCGTCGTTCTCAAAACAAAGCGAAAATCTGAACTGTCTTGATAAAGAGACACTGTAACTCACTGAGTTGTAGATAAAAGCAATAATAAAAGAGGAATTCATTTCCTCTTTTTTTTTGCCTATTGGTCAGTAAAATTATTGTCATTGAAGGTAATTTTGCGTTTTACCTAATGGAATGGTTCAACAGTGTGAGACGAAACGATGCTTAAACCTAGCGATACATGGAGTTGGTATTACGATGAACAGCAGCGTTCATTAATGCTAAACCTCGGAGAGGATATGATTTTCAAAACGAATCTGGTCCGTAACAAGCTGGTGGACTGTGCGTTTCGGGAGAATGAATTCACCGTTGACGACGCCTTTTCATACCAAACCTTCAAAGAACAAATTTCTGGCTTAGAACTGTCTGAGCCTCGTCAAGCTGAACTCGCACTGTATTGCGTAGCAGCAAAGCGTTTCCACAAGCCTGTACAGCCTAAAAGTTGGTTTTTCGACTCGCAAGGTGCTGGCCATGAATCTCCTCAAGAGGGAGACATTGTGCAAATGAATAACGAGCATAGCTTAGGTTATTTTATCGTACTAGAAGTAGGCGAGTGTGCGAGTTTATGTGCATTTGTCGACTTAGAAGAGTTCTTACTCACGCCATCAAAAGCATTATGCTTTGGAGATTCGATAAAGGTGATGCACGATAGAATGGTAGACGCGAACGCTATCCTTCATCCAACCCATATTGCTATGGTTAGTTAAGCTTCTATTCCGTACGTCTTCTATCACGAGCTTCTTCTACCAAGAACCACAACGTATAACCTCAAAAATCCTTCCTTATAATCGGCTTAATCGCCGATTTTTTTGTGCCCAAGAAATCTAACCCTAATAAATACGTCACAATCTAATCATTTTAATGATGAATTATCGCCCATTTTTACATCTTAGCCGCTACCTAATTTCACCTGAAAAAGAGACTTCTGTTTATATTTATTCCTTGTTTAAGTACATTTGTAGCTAAATTTCACACTTAAATTTGATTGGTATAGTCCAGAATTACTGTGAATATAAATTCATTGGTGGCTTTCATATCGGTTGGTCATCAATCGGATTGGTTGGTTAGCTCGGATGTTCTAAGGGCTTGTGAGGTGGCTGTGTGGGTAAGCGAACGCTTCGACACTGTGTACTTGCTAGGCAGTTAGTTGAAAGATCCAATGAAAAGACTCGTTTAGTGTGATGCTCTAGTAACAAATTCAGGTATAATTGAGTTAATTTTTATCAATAAAAGAACACTATGAATCAATATCTAGCGGTTACCTCAAATGGCCTTGAGAATTTATTAGTTGAAGAACTAACCCAACTAGGGATTACAAACGCAAAACCTGTTCAAGCAGGTGTTAAATTCAAAGCGACCAATGAGCAAATTTATCGTTGTTGTTTATGGAGTCGGCTGGCTTCTCGATTTGTACGTGTCCTTTCTGAATTCACTTGTATGGATGACATGGACTTGTACCTTTCAACCACTGCGGTTAACTGGGTAAATCAATTCCATAGCTCTAAGCGTTTTGTTGTTGACTTCAATGGTACCAACAACGAAATCCGCAACAGCCAATACGGTGCGATGAAAGTAAAAGATGCCGTAGTTGATTGCTTCGAGAAGAAGTCGTTACCTCGTCCTTCTATCAGCAAAGAGAACCCAGACATTCGTATTCACGTTCGTCTACACCGTGATAAAGCGATCCTTGGTGTTGATATGGTGGGTAGTGGTCTTCATCAACGTGGTTACCGCCCAGAATCAGGTCGTGCACCTCTTCGTGAAACACTGGCCGCAGCAATCCTTCTTCGTAGTGGTTGGGATGCAACGAAACCTTTCTTAGACCCTATGTGTGGTTCTGGTACATTAGTGATTGAAGCTGCAATGATGGCTGCAAACCTAGCTCCAGGTGTTAAACGTCAGAAATGGTGTTTTGAATCACTAGAAGATTTTGAACCTGAGCTTTGGGCTGAAGTTAAAGCAGAAGCGAATGTTCAAGGCCGTCGTGGCGTTAAGAAAGTAGAATGTAAGTTCTATGGTTACGACAACGATGAACGCATGATCAAAACAGCGCGAGACAATGCTCGTCGTGCTGGTGTAGAGGATCTGATTGAATTCGAAGTAGGTGATGCAGCAAAGCTTAAACGTCCTACAGAATTTTCTGATGGTGTGATTGTTTCTAACCCACCTTATGGTGAGCGTCTAGGTACAGAGCCTGGTCTTATTGCACTTTACACAGCATTCGGTGCACAACTTAAAGCGGAATTTGGTGGTTGTAACGCATCTATCTTCTCTAGCTCAGACGAGCTACTGAGTTGCTTGCGCATGCGTGCAGACAAACAGTTCAAATTGAACAATGGTGCGTTACCGTGTCATCAAAAGAACTACTCAATTTCAGATCGTCCGATGTCAGAACGTCCAACAGGCGACCAAGAACAATTGATTGCGCCTGATTTCGCGAACCGTCTTAAAAAGAACATTGGTAAAATCGGTAAGTGGGCTAAGAAAGAACAATTAGATTGTTACCGTATCTACGATGCTGACTTACCAGAATATAATGTAGCGATTGATGTATACCCAGGTCACCTTGTGATTCAAGAATATGCAGCGCCTAAAGATGTACCGGAAGAGAAGGCAAAACGTCGCTTAACCGATATCATCCGTGCTTCTATTCAAGTCACAGGTGTTGAAGCGAACAACGTGGTTCTTAAGGTTCGTCAAAAGCAGAAAGGCCGCTCTCAATATCAAAAGCTTTCTCAAGATTCATCGAACCTAGAAGTGAACGAGTATGGCGTTAAGCTGATTGTTAACCTTCATGATTACCTAGATACCGGTTTGTTCCTAGATCATAAGATCACTCGTCGTCGTATCGGTGAGATGGCCGCAGGTAAAGATTTCCTAAACTTGTTTGCTTACACAGGTAGTGCATCTGTACATGCTGCTGTGGGTGGCGCACGCTCTACGACAACCGTTGACATGTCGAATACCTACCTAGAGTGGGCGAAAGAGAACATGGAGCTTAACGGCCGTGTTGGTCGACAGCATCAATTTGTTCAAGCGGACTGTCTACAATGGTTGGCTAAAGAGCAAGGTTCTTACGACTTGATCTTCATTGACCCACCAACGTTCTCTAACTCGAAGCGCATGGATCAATCTTTCGATGTTCAACGTGATCACATTCAATTAATGGAAAACCTCAAGCGTCTTCTTCGTGAAGAAGGCACGATTGTGTTTTCTAACAACAAGCGTCACTTCAAAATGGATTTAGAAGCTTTAGATGAGTTAGGTCTTAAGGCTCAGAACATCTCAGCTAAGACACTTCCATTGGACTTCTCTCGCAATAAGCATATTCACAACTGTTGGTTGATTACCCATAAGTAATTAAGAAATTGGAAATCAAGGGATTATATAAGGATATATCGTGCTGACTCTCTACAGTACAGAAGGGTGCCATCTATGTGAGATGGCATTTCAACTCACGGAACAGTTAAACATTAGCCATCATATTAATATCGTAGATATTGCATTCGATGATGAGCTATTCTCCAGTTACGGGGTCACTATTCCGGTACTCAAATTTGAAAGCTCTGACTTTTCTCAAAGCTCAGAGCTTAACTGGCCATTTGGCTTGTTAGAACTTAATGATTGGTTAAAGAAAAATGGCATTACTTACAATTCATAATGGGCAATTAGCGTTTGGCGATCATCCATTATTAGATCGCGCGGACTTTGCACTGCAAGAAAATGAGCGTGTGTGTTTGGTTGGCCGTAATGGCGCAGGTAAGTCTACGTTGATGAAAATCCTTTCTGGAAACATCATCATGGACGATGGCAAGATGCAAATCACGCAAGATGTGGTTGTGTCGCGTCTAGAGCAAGATCCACCGCGTAATGAGCAAGGTACTGTTTATGACTATGTGGCTGGTGGCCTAGCTGAAATCGGTGAGCAACTGAAGATCTACCATGATCTTTTGGATCTCATTGCAACAGATCCAAGTGAAAAGAACCTAAACCGTCTTACTCGTGTTCAGGAACAGTTAGATCACGCCAATGCATGGCGTTTTGAAGATCGCGTAAGTAATGTAATGGCGGCGCTTAAACTGACGGCTGAAACAAAGCTGACCGATTTATCAGGTGGTTGGCAACGTAAAGCAGCGCTTGCTCGTGCACTTGTCTGTGATCCTGACGTCCTTCTACTTGACGAACCAACTAACCACTTGGATGTCGCGACCATTGAATGGCTAGAAGGTTTTTTGAAAGACTTCCGTGGTTCTATCATCTTTATCTCGCATGACCGTGCCTTCATTAAATCGATGGCGACACGCATCGTTGATCTTGATCGCGGTAAGCTGAGCTCGTTCCCAGGTGACTACGAAAACTATCTATTAGAGAAAGAAGAAGCGTTGCGCGTTGAAGAGATGCAGAATGCGGAATTCGATAAGAAGCTTGCTCAAGAAGAAGTTTGGATTCGTCAGGGTATTAAAGCTCGCCGAACTCGTAACGAAGGCCGCGTTCGTGCGCTTAAGAAGCTACGTGAAGAACGCTTGAATCGTCGTGAAGTACAGGGTAAAGCCGTTATTCAAATCGATGATGGTCAGCGTTCAGGCAAGATTGTATTCGAAGCTGAGAACCTTAACTTTGGCTTTGAAGGCAAAGAGATCGTTAAGGACTTCAGCTTCAACATCATGCGTGGCGATCGTATCGCTCTAATTGGCCCGAATGGCTGTGGTAAGAGTACGGTACTTAAACTGCTGCTTGATCAACTTAAGCCAGACTCAGGTCGTCTACATTGCGGTACTAAGCTTGAAGTGGCTTACTTTGACCAATATCGCGAAATCCTAGACCCAGAGAAGTCGGTGATTGATAACCTTGCTGATGGTAAGCAAGAAGTTACGGTAGGCGGCCGTGAGCGTCATGCACTAAGCTATCTACAAGATTTCTTATTCTCTCCTAAACGTGCACGTACTCCTGTAAAAGCGCTATCTGGTGGTGAGAAAAACCGTCTGTTATTGGCGCGTATTTTCCTTAAGTCGAACAACTTGTTGATTCTCGATGAGCCAACCAACGATCTAGATATCGAAACTTTGGAACTTTTAGAAGATTTGCTTGCCAACTATCAGGGTACGCTACTTTTAGTGAGCCACGATCGTCAGTTTGTTGATAACACAGTGATGACAAGTTGGATCTTCGAAGGTAACGGTGTTATTGAAGAATTTGTAGGTGGTTACCATGATGCTCAGCAGCAAAGAAAGCAAGCGCTTGAGTATCGACAGGTTGAAAAGCCATCAAAGCCTGAGAAAGTAGTTGAGGAAACTCCCAAAACTGCGCCAGTTAAGGCTAAACCTAAGAAGTTATCGTATAAGCTACAGCGAGAACTAGAAGCGCTACCAATGCGTTTGGAAGAATTGGAAACTCAAATTGAAACTCTTCAGGAAGAAGTCAACGATCCAAGCTTCTTTTCAAAATCTGTAGAGCAGACACAACCCGTTTTAGATAAGCTATCTGCAGCAGAGCAGGAGCTTGAAGTTGCTTTTGAGCGCTGGGAAGAGCTTGAGGCACTACAACAGGAAAGTTAAGAAGTAATAATGACTTGTACTAAATTTAAATTAACAACCGTTGCAGCACTTGTTTTTGCTGCAACTAATGCCAACGCCGCGCTGTATAAGGTTGTTGAAGTTACGCCTGCGATTTCTGGAGCATCTGAAATTTTTGGTGTGGCCATCCAACCTGGTGTTGCATCAGACGGAACGAACGAGCTTGTTAAAGGGTGTTTTGATTCAAGTGCAACAAACTGCGCTGATAGTACGTTTAAGTTGGCCGGTGAAACTCGCGATACCATTGAAGCGATGAGTTATCGAGAAGAAGTGCCTTTCGCGATGGATGCTGCGTTTCGATACACTCAAGACAGAGATGATCTAGAAGATTATTGCTATCGTGAATTGAGATACTCGACCTGTGAAAACTGGGCAAGAGATCGCTGGGTTGATACGTGGAGCAAAGAAAAAAATGACCTTACTTATGTTAATGCGAAAGCATTCATCGAGTCGGGTAGTGCGATTAGTGACTATAATTCAGTCATCACCGCACTTGATGAGAATGGAGAGCCATTAGGTATCGAATCAAACGGTAATGATATTCGTAGTAATGCCATCACTACGGTTGAACTCGTTGCTGCTTCTGAATCTCGCGCTTGGGGTGCATTGACGGTTGATGATGAAGGGACAGAAATCGTTTACAACTTTGGTAGTATTTCTACCAAAGGGCCCAAAACAGATAACTCATCCGATACGTTTAGCTCAAAAGCTGCAATCTGGGATGAAACGAATACCAAGCAAATCGATTGGGTTAGAAGTGGTAATGCTAAACAAGGTGATTTTTTTGCCCAAGGTAGCATGCGTGGTTTAGTAGAGCATGACGGTAAACTTTATGGTGTAGGCTATAACACGGCTGATGGCAGTGGTGATCTTCAAGACATGAACGCCAGTGTTTTTGTGAGTGATTCACTGGATATTTCTGACGCTACTTGGGAAACCAAGATTGTTTCCGGTGCTGAGGTCAATTCAGGCTCGTCAAATGATGATGCAAGATACAGTAATTCTGTACTGTCTGATATAAACGATAATTTGCTCGCTATTGGCCATGCTAAGCGAAATGGTTATGTACCAGAGAGTGGCAGCGCAGGAAACAAGATGTTTGTTGTGACAGATGCCTCTGCAACAACGCCGACGGCGACATTCTTGTCAGGCGGTATCTTCTTCGGTGGTGCGAGTGGCGAAGCCAAGGCTGTTAACAATTACAACGAGTTTGTAGGTCAAGTCGATGCAGAAACGATCCGTGAGGTAGATGGCAGTGAACGTAGACATCGTGGCTTCATTTACCCGTATAATGTTGATTCATCAATAGATGAACGCCGCGTTGATGTTTTCAATGCTCAAGCGTGGTGGCTCGATGATCTAACTAATGGTGTAAACGCTGACGGCCAAGACTACTCTGACGCGAACAATCAGTACCGTATTATCGATGCAACTGACATCAATGATGCTGGTGTCATTTCTGCAACGGCGATTAAATGTACTGTGGGCGGTGAAACCCGACCGTACGATACAACATCTCACAACGCATACTGTGGCGGTGCTGAATCTGATGCCGTTGAAGAAGTTGTCGCGGTTAAGCTTATTCCTATCGCTGGTGCAACGGCGGCGGATATTGAAACGCGTAGCGCTGATTCGGAGAAAGTTGATAGAGCAGGCGGTAGCTTAGGTTGGTTAACTTTGACCGTACTTGGCCTGATAGGGTTCCGTAGAAAATTTAAATAATTTTACCTCTTGAGCCCGAGTTCACAATTCTGAACTCGGGCTTTTTTTCATCTTGAGAAAAGTCGAAAACTGGTCGATTCTTAACTTTGGAGTGATGATACCAACCACAGTAAGTAAGTGGTCGGAAGTAGCGCAGGACAAAGTTTGATAGCTAGGCAGAATTTTTTCGGTAAGTAGTTATTCTACAATCAAAAACTCTAACGAAGTTATCGAGATTTTTAATAAGCTAGGGTGACCAACTATTTACTACGATTGGTATAGATACTCCGTAAAGTTGTAATCATTGTATGTTAATCAACACCCGTATGAGGACTGCACTATGAAGAGACAAAAACGTGATCGCCGCGAACGAGCACAATCTCAAGGTTACAAAGCTGGTTTAAATGGCCGATCGCAAGAAGCTTGTCCATATAGCCAGATGGACTCTAGATCGCATTGGCTAGGTGGCTGGCGTGATGCTCAAGATGATAGGCATTCAGGTCTCTATAAGTAACAAGGAATAACGAATTGAAAGAGTAAGGCTCCACAGTGTTGGAGCCTTACTGGTTTCTAAAGGGAAGCTCATTAACAATCGTCAATTAGCCGCTGGTGGACAGTGCTATTTTACCGTTACTCGCCACCTTTAATGCACTATAACTAAATGTCTTGGCATAAAAATAAAGCAGCTAATAGAGCTGCTTTTTACGTATTAATACTATTAATTAGAACGCAGATGTATCTTGGAAAAGACCAACTTTCAAATCTTTAGCGACATAGATCTCTTTACCATCAACAAGTACTCGACCATCTGCAAGACCCATAACAAGGCGACGGTTAACCACACGTTTCATGTGGATCTCGTAAGTAACTTTTTTCGCTGTAGGCAGGATTTGACCAGTGAATTTAACTTCACCCACACCGAGTGCGCGGCCTTTGCCTTCGCCACCAACCCAACCAAGGTAGAAACCAACAAGCTGCCACATAGCGTCAAGACCTAGACAACCCGGCATTACAGGGTCACCAGGGAAGTGGCAGTCGAAGAACCATAGGTCAGGAGTAATATCCAGCTCAGCAAGAACCAAACCTTTACCGAAATCACCTTCAGTTTCAGACATTTTGGTAATGCGGTCCATCATCAACATGTTTGGTGCTGGTAGTTGAGGGCCTTGTGGCCATAATTCGCCTTGGCTTGATGCTAGAAGCTCTTCGCGAGTGTAAGAATCACGTTTGTTTTGCATTATCAATTACTCCGATTTTTGATAGGTGCATTTTAGTGAACAGGTGTACGCTAAACAAGTCCGATCAGTACTAAACAAACCAGTTTCTAATGCGTCCAACAATTCCGATAGGGTGTTCATGTCTTTCAAAGTTTTCAATACGTTCCGCAATTTTACTCAGAACGCTTTCTTGTTCTTCATCTCTAAAAGGGGTGTTCATAATAAGAGGAATAGCTTCATCTACATTAGAGACTGACCAGATATGAAATTCGTTGTTTTTGATGCTCTCAATAAGATCTGGTTTAAGCGACAAGTGTCTTAGGTTCGACGTTGGCAGGATCACGCCTTGCTGACCAGTTAAGCCGTTGTGCTTGCACACATGGTAAAAGCCTTCGATCTTTTCATTCAGTCCACCTACGGCTTGAACACGGCCAAATTGGTCAACAGCACCGGTCACAGCTATATTTTGATTAATAGGGTATTCAGACAATGCACTCACAAGGGAGCATAACTCTGCGAGCGAGGCACTATCACCATCAACCTCACAATAAGATTGTTCAAATACGACCGATGCTGAATAGGGTAAAGGATCTTCAAGATTTAATGAGCTGCTCAAGAATGCCTGCATTATCATCATGCCCTTAGCATGAAGGTTGCCTCCAAGCTCGGCTTTTCGTTCAACATCAGCAATATCACCGTCACCAAAGTGAATAACACACGAGATCCGTGCAGGTTCACCATATGAGATAGGATGACCGGGTACGTCGATTACCGTTAGGCCGTTAACTTGGCCAACTTGTTTACCTTCAGTTTCGATAATGACTTGACCATCGCGAATGTCATCAAGGGCACGTTCCGGTAGGTATGACTCTCGGTTGTACTTATGTTGCTGAGCTTGTTGGATATGGTGAATATCAATCTCGCCGTTGTCGGCTTCAATCAAAGCTTCGTTTAATAGTGCATTGTGCCAAATTGGACACAGTGGGATATAGCTTTGGTCTTCCGTCTCGCGTGCGCCAGCCGTAAGAATACCTGTTAACGCCTGCTGAGTGATGTTTGGTAACAGGTAACGTTGTTGAAGCCACTTTAGATACCCAAGGTATTGCATCAAAGTGTCTTGAGATAGCTTAATGTCTTGCTCTACTTCGCTAAACAGGCAAAAACCGCTTTGAATATCGCTATCTAGATAGTCAAGATCACCCAATTGAGCTCGGTCTCCAACCACAATCAATTTAATGTTGTAAGTGAGAGGCAAAGTTGGGGATTGATTTAAGTGTTCAGGGTTACTGCTGATTGGTTCTACAGCTTCGCCAAGAAGCGCTGACTTTAACAACAGCCAACTTCCCGGGTTTGCTAGAATTAAATTGGCTGAAACGATCAGGTAGCCATTGTTAGCACGAGCCAACAAGCCTGGTTTTGTCGCTACGACTTTGCCATCTTTTGACTGAACTTGGTCAAATAGACTCACGACATTCAAAGATTCCGTTTTTATGACGGGCAAGTTGTGGTCATCTAATACAGTGACTAACGATTCAACAATCATTTGGCGATAGATTGAATTGTCTGAAGAGTTCACCAGCAAAACTCGTGAAAGGTTAGACAAGCGGACAAAGCGAGTTAATGCGTCTCTGAATCTATGTTGAATGTCTGAAAATGGGAGAGGCGAGAGGTCAGGGAACTGCTCTAATTGAGCTCGATATTCGTCATACTGAGGCGTAACATGTCGCCAATCTACTTGAGTCATTTAAGTTTCTGATTATGATAATGAGGTAGGGATTATATAGAAAAACCGATCTCTCTTATACCTCTAAGTGATTGTTACTCATCTGCAAGAGAATATATACTCGTTCAACTTGAAGATGCAGGCTTGAGAACTTGAAAGTTATCATTAATTCGAGATGCCAAAGAGCCTG